>CANHNT010000054.1 GCA_947461985.1 Bacteroidota bacterium
TGTTGACTTACAATATTAATAATTACGCATGGCTTTTTATCCATCTGTTTATTTTTCGTACGTAATCATAATATCCTTGTTGAAGCCTAAAGGTTAATAGCAACATAACCGCAACCCCAATTCCAGCTAAAATATATGATGTAGAATGATAACTTTCTCCTCCATAGAAATACAATAAAATTGCTGCAACTAATGAGAAAATGACAAAAATCACAAGCATTAGCGGCCCCCCTACATCAATTCGTCTAGGTTTGCTAAGGGTTTTGATAATCGTTCCGTTGTCTGTAGCTATAATTTGTAGCCGAGTAATTGGTAAGGTATAAATATGGTTATCTATTTCGGCATGAGGAATAATTTTAATATAACCATTGCGTTCTAAAATTTCAAAATCTATATCATGAATTTGTAAATGCTTCCCAAGAAGGTGATTTTTTAGCTCCTCTACATTTTTTTTACTAGGAATAGTGGTGGAATTTCTAAATATCATTGATTTATTTTTAGTTTAATTCGAAAATTAATACCTTTTTTTTCTTTCACAAGATATTTAACAAAAAAAATCACTTTTTTTTGTTAATGAAAAATTCTTAATATTATATTAATTTGTAACTTTTGAATAAAAAAGCTACCCAGTGAGTAGCTTTTTTTAAATCAGTAATAAAAAAATATTATTTTTCGCCTAAAAAAGAATAGCGATAATCCGTAGGAGGATTATATGTTTCTTTAATTGTACGTGCGCTTAACCATCGGTACAAATTAAGCATTGAGCCTGCTTTATCATTTGTGCCTGAAGCTCTTGCTCCACCAAATGGTTGTTGACCAACTACTGCACCCGATGGTTTGTCATTAATATAGAAATTTCCTGCACTGTGCTGTAATTTCTTCATTGCGTTTGCTAATGCATAGCGGTCTTGACTAAACACTGCACCCGTTAATGCATACTCCGAAGTGGAATCAACTAATTCACATGCTTTATCAAATTCACTTGCTTTGTAAGTGTAAATTGTTAAAACGGGTCCAAAAATTTCTTCACACATAGTCGTGTATTTTGGATCGGTCGTTTCAATTACGGTAGGCTCCACAAACCAACCTTTGGTTGAATCGCATTTGCCACCCACTAAAATTTTACAAGATTTGTCTTTTTTAGCAGCGTCAATATATTTTTTGATGTTGTTAAATGATTTTTCATCGATAACCGCATTTACGAAGTTGGTAAAATCTTCTGTAGTTCCCATTTTCATGGTTTTAATGGCAGCTACTAATTTCTTTTTAACTTCTACTGCAATATTATCTGGAATATATGCACGAGAGGCCGCACTACACTTTTGTCCTTGATATTCAAATGCTCCTCGAGCTAATGCGGCAACTAATGCATCTACTTGAGCTGTTGGATGTGCCAATACAAAGTCTTTACCACCAGTTTCGCCTACTATACGAGGATACGATTTATATTTAGCTATGTTTTCTCCAATTGATTTCCACATGCCCTGAAAAACGCCTGTACTGCCTGTAAAATGTACGCCAGCAAAATCTTTATGAGCAAAACAAATTTCCCCTATTGTTGGACCACTTGCATATACTAAGTTGATTACTCCATTTGGTAAGCCTGCTTCTTTCAAAATGTTCATGAATAAATTAGCTGAATAAATTTGTGTATTGGCTGGTTTCCAAACGACCACATTGCCGCACATTGCAGCCGATGTAGGTAAATTTCCTCCAATTGCAGTGAAGTTAAACGGTGTAACGGCTAACACAAAACCTTCTAACGAACGATATTCAACTCGATTATACATGCCAGCCCCAGAAATTGGTTGTTGAGCATAAATGTCATTTAAAAATGAAACATTAAATCGTAAAAAATCGATCAACTCACACGTACTATCAATTTCAGCTTGATACGCATTTTTACTTTGTCCTAGCATTGTAGCTGCTAACATATCAAACCGATATTTTGTAGCTAATAAATCGGCTGCTTTTAAAAAAATTGAAGCTCTGTCTACCCATGCCATATCAGCCCATTTTGGGTGAGCTGTTAATGCGGCATCAATTGCTGCTTTAACATGAGATGCATCGCCTTGATGAAAGTGACCTAACACATGTTTCGTTTCATGTGGAGGACGAATTTCTATCTTTTTACCAGTGCGAATTTCTTTATCGCCGATATACATTGGAATATCAACTTTTACTTTTTTAGCAGAAGCTAATGCCTTTTTTAATTGTAATTTTTCGCTCGATTTAGGAGCAAATAGCAACACGGTTTCGTTTATTGGTGTTGGAATATGAAAATGTCCATTACTCATTTTGTATTAATTTTAGATTGCGAAGTTACAATGAGAGAATGAGAAAAAAGAAGTGAATTTGTTAACTTATTTCATCGCCTTTTTGAAATTTGCAGGTATCGTAAATGGAAATTCAATCGCTTTATCAATATCAATTTTATTGACCTCCATATTTAATTGTGCAGCCCCTTTTACATCTTGTATATAATATGTTCTATCTGTTGATAAAAAATTATTTTCTAAAAATTGATAATTATTTAAGGATACTAAAACAGAACTTTTAGAAACTGAACGAGTCGTTTGCAATTGAATTTGTTTTAATGTGCTATCCGTTTTGTTGTATGTAAACTGATTTGAGTAATCGTCATTTGAAATAAAAATAGACATTAAAAGATTCAACTCTTTGATGTCAGTGATCTTGCCTTCTGTAGCTATCGAATTGCCAACAATAATATCTTGCAAAACTTTAAAACTAACTTCCATATTAATTAATTTTTGTAAATCTTTATAGCCATATAAGTAATATCGTTTATTAAACCGATCAATCGCTTTTACACTATCTGGAGTAATCAATGCTCGAGCTACTTCAATCCCAAATCCTGAAATACTTGCCCATATTTTGGTATTTTTCTCCAATCTAAAATTAGCATTAAAGTTTTGTCTTTGATCGCCCGATTCGTAATGCATTTTAGTTTTAGCCTGAAATGTTTTGTAATTTATGTTTCGGTAATTAATAATTTTACGAGCCAACATCGTATCAAATTTTGGTAAAATAGCCGGCAATTCTTTTTTTACAAATGCACTGTCTGTTTTCCCTTTTTCTATCTTCTTTTCAACTCTTTTTTCTTGTCGAGCCTCTTTCTTATTGTTTTTAATAAAGAAAGGTTTTACAAGATGACAACTGCTTATAAACATTGCATTAAATACTAACCATATTATTATTTTCTTATTCATTAATTTTTCCTGATTTTATTTTTTTTAATAGAATGGAATTATTTTCCCCTTTATCTATTGCTAACTGCCAATATTTTTTTGCATTCGCATCGTCTTTTAATTTGAAATAAACATCTCCTAAATGTTCAAATAATGTACCGTCATCTTCCCCATCAGATTGAATGGCTTTTTCAATATATTTTTTTGCATCTTCAAACTTTCCTTGCTGATACAATATCCAACCATAAGTGTCTAAAAACGATTTTGAGTTAGGTTGCAATTCTAAACTTTTTTTAGACATTGCTTCTGCATCTGACAAACGTTCATTTCGCACAGATAAATAATAGGCATAATTATTTAATGTTGTTGCATCAAGAGGAAATAATTTCAGGGCTTCGTCAAAAGATTCATCACTTTCTTTATATTTTTTTAATGTATTGTATGTATCGCCCATACTAGTATAAATAAGAGCAACTAAAGCCTTGTTGGAGGTGTCTTTTTTTAATGCAATCTTAAATTCTTCTATTGCCTTTTCTTGTTCATTTTTTTGAACCAATGCCAATCCTTTATAAAAAAAAGGGAGTGTTTTTTCACTAAATAATTTACTTGTTTGCGCACAAATAGCAATTGTACTGTCATATATTTTTTCATCGAAATAAAGACTTGCAACTTGAATCCAAACATCAAAATTACTCGTATCTTTTGTAAGATAGCGTTTGTATTGCTCAATAGCTAAAGGTGTTTTTTTAGAAAATGTGAGTACATTGGCATAAATCAAAATAGCTTCTTTGTCATCAGGGGCAGCCAGCGAAATGGTTTTCACTAATTCAATAATGTTGTCATCTTTAAAAGTGCTATCACCATCTAATTTTTTAAGCGTTGGTAGTATAATTGCAATTTTAGTTTCGGTTGACAAATTTTTGTTCTGCATCAATTTTAGCATGAAATCATTGTACGCCTTTTTGTCATTTTTAGATAAATAGTATTCTGCCAATGCAGCTTGTGCAGTTGGGTCTGATCCATATTTAGTTTCTATTTCTTGATAAATTTTAGCGGCCTCAATTGATTTTTTTTCAGCAATATAAATATCTGCAATCAGTAGTGGATAGCTTACATTCGCAGGATATTCTTTTTGTAGCTTTTTTATTTCAAAAACAGCTAAATCAGACTTGTTAAGAATTAAATAAAGGTTCTTCTTTTGGTTAATAATGTCTTCATTAAAACCAATTATGCTCTCATACAAATTTAAACAATCAACTGCTTTAGCATATTCTTTTGTTTTTAAAAACAATTGCGCTTTTTTGAAAATATAATCGGGGTTCGAAGGGTTTTTTTCAATCAAAGAATTGTATTGCTTTTCGGCAACTTTATAGTTGGTATTGTATAACAATAAAAATGTATAATACTCTTGAAAATATGAATTTGCTGGATTTATTTCAGATGCTTTTTGAGCTAATTTTTCAGCTGTTTTTGCATTTTTATTTTGAAAATACAACCTTGATAAATTGTAATTAGCAGTTGCATTTTGAGGATATTTTTTTACAAATTCAATATACAGACTCTGTGCTTCATTCTTTTTGCCTAATAATCGAGCATTCTCAGCATTAAAAAAATCAACCAATTGGTTGGTTGATTCTTTTTTAGCTTTAATCTCTTCTTTGCTTAAATAATCTTGATTTTTAGAAACGTTTTTTCGAATACTACAAGAGTAAAAAAAGACAAGTTTGAATAAGAGAATATATTGCGTTTTTATTATCATTTAACTTTTGAAAGAGAAATCACCTAAGCTTAGTTCTTCTGCTTTTGATTGGCAATTTACACCATTTCCTAATAGCGTATTCGTAATTATAGAATTCTTAACAATTGAAGCAGTGCCTATAATACTTTTACTGATAACAGAATTCTCTATTTGACAGCCTTCTTCCAATGAAACATGGGGACCAACTACGGCGTTTTTAATAATAACATTTTTTCCGATGTAACACGGCTCAATGATTGAACTGTTTTCAATAACTGCCGAAGCATGGCGTAATGTTTCTGAATTTTTTTTAATTTCTAAAATGCGCTCTAGGGTATATACAGTTGCATCTTTATTGCCACAGTCTAACCATTCTTTTACTTGGTCGCTGTAAAATTGCACCCCTTTTTTCATCATGTTTTCCATGGCATCTGTCAATTGATATTCGCCACCATTTTTGATGTCATTATCTAACAAGTATTGCATTTCATTTTTTAAGTTTTCACCATCTTTAAAATAGTAAACTCCTATAATTGCTAAATCAGAAATGAATTCTTTAGGTTTTTCTACAAAGGATGTGATTAATCCATCGGCATTCATTTTTACCACCCCAAAAGCACTTGGGTCAGCAACTTTTTGAGTCCAAATTACCGCATCTTTATTTGAGTCTATTGAAAAAGTTGCATCAAATAAAGTATCTGCAAAAGCGATAAATACGCTTCCTTTTAAACATTCTTGCGCACACAAAATTGCATGTGCTGTTCCTAATGGGGTATCTTGATAAAATATTTTACCTTTTGCGCCAAATTGTGCAGCTACTTTTACCAAATTATCTTCTGCTTCTTTTCCAAAAACACGGCTAACAATAAAAGCGATTTCTTCAATTTTTTGATCCGTTGTGTTGGCAATGTCTGCAACAATACGATGCACCATTGGTTTTCCTGCAATAGGAATTAATGGTTTGGGTGTTGTTAATGTATGTGGTCTCATTCGTTTACCCATACCTGCCATTGGAATAATAATGTTCATATTTTTTAATTATTAGTTGTTAATTACAAATTAGCGCTATTTTGTATTTTTTTATTATTAATGAGTTGTTCAATTTACAATTAATCATTCGTTTAGCCTGTACTTCCAAATCCTCCGCTTCCTCTTTCTGTTTCATCTAATGATTCTACTAAGTTCCAATCTCCAATTTCATATTTTGCAATCACCATTTGAGCAACTCTATCACCATTTTTGATCGTTTGTACTTCGTTCGATAAATTAATTAAAATGACATTTATTTCTCCTCTATAATCACTGTCTATAGTGCCTGGCGTGTTTAAGCATGTCAAACCTTGTTTAATTGCCAAACCACTTCTTGGTCTAATTTGTGCTTCAAAACCTTTTGGCAATGCAATAAATAAACCAGTAGGAATCAATACTCGTTCCAAAGGATTAATAATAATATTGTTTTTTACAGAAGCGTAAATATCCATTCCTGCAGACCCTTCTGTTTGATAAGAGGGTAGAGGATGTTCACTTTTATTAATGATTTTTATTTGCATATTTTTTGAAGATGACAAATGTAGTAATTAATGTATAAAATTTATACATTTATCTCTCCTTCAAAAACAAATTCAGCTTTTCCTTTTAGCCAAATATTTTCAAATGTTTGACCGTTTATATTTTCTAATTTAACTGAAAGTTTTCCTCCTAAAGTTTCAATATTAATTTCATGTGAACCTTTTTTATCATGAATCAATGAAATTGCCGATGCCGTAACACCGGTGCCACAGGAAAGGGTTTCATCTTCCACACCTCGTTCGTATGTTCTCACGAAAATCTTGTGCTCATTTAGTTTCTCAACAAAATTGACATTAATTCCTTCCTCTTTAAACATCGGACTGTAACGAATCAATTTGCCTTCTTTTTTTACATCTAATTCGTCAACATATTCTGTAAAATGAACATAATGGGGGGAGCCAGTATTTAATTGAAAATAGGTTTCATTTACTTTTATTGATTGAACATCATTCATTTTTAAGGAAACAATTTCATCTTCAAAATAGGCTGCATGTTCTCCATCAATAGCCATAAATTTTGCGTCTGTGGAAACCAATCCTAATTTTTTAGCAAATGCTGAAATACATCGTCCCCCATTTCCACACATCGTACTTTCATTGCCATCGCTGTTGTAATAAACCATTTTAAAGTCATAGCCATCTTCATTTTCAAGCAACATCAAGCCATCTGCACCCACACCAAAATGTCGGTCACAAATATGTTTTATTTGTGCAGTAGTGAGCGAATACTCCTGCTTTCTATTGTCTAAAAGAACAAAGTCATTGCCTGTTCCTTGATATTTGTAAAATTTCATTTAAACGATTTTTGATTTTCTAAATTCAGTGTAGGGAATTGCATAAAATTTTAACCTAAAATCTAAAATCAAACATCGGATAACTTCGATAAAACTTCCAAACTTTTTTGAATCATATTTTCGATGCTTTTTGCACCGTCTTTGGTAAATTCTTTTCTTACTCTATTTGCTACTATGGTATTTACAGCCAAACAATGATGACCAAAAACTCTTCCTAAGCCAAAAATGGCCGATGTTTCCATTTCAAAATTGGTGATTCTATGTCCTTCAAATTGAAAACTTGATAATTTATCTACCAATTGAGGAAACTGTAATCCTGCTCTTACTACTCTGCCTTGCGGTGCATAAAAGCCAGGACATGTTACCGTAATTCCTTGGTGATAACCATCTTTAAAAAGATTTAATAAAGTAGATGAACCTTGCACACCATAAGGCACAATGTTTTTATTTTCTAAATCGGTGTGTTTTTTAAATGCTGAAACTAAATTGGTTTCATGCTCATTGTTTTCCAATAAATAATAATGCAACACATTATCCAATCCAATGCCATGGCTCGATGCGACCAAGCTATCCACAGGAATATCGGCTTGCAAACTTCCAGAAGTTCCAAAACGAACAATGTTTAAGGATTTTTTTTCTTCTTTAATTGTTCTATTTTCAAAATCAATATTCACTAACGCATCCAATTCATTCATTACGATATCGATATTGTCTGGTCCAATTCCGCTCGATAAAACAGTCAATCTTTTTTTACCAATAAAACCAGTGTGCGTCACAAATTCGCGATGCTGTGTTTGATGTTCAATGCTGTCAAAATATTTGGAAACTTCTTTCACCCGATCAGGATCACCAACGGTTATTACGGTATCGGCTAATTCATCTGGTCTTAAATTAATATGATAAACTCTGCCATCAGGCGTTAAAATCAATTCAGATTCACCAATTTTATTCATCTCGAAATTATTTAGAATGTAAATTTAAGAAGATTAAATAAGAATTTGCATTTTTTAAAAATAGTCTTACATTTGCGCTCCAACGGTCTTGTGGCCGAGTGGCTTAGGCACAGCTCTGCAAAAGCTGCTACAGCGGTTCGAATCCGCTCGAGACCTCTAAAATCCGATTTTTAATCGGATTTTTTTATTTCATATTGCTTTAAAATAAACCATACTTTCTCAAGTAAATTTAACCTTATAATAATGCTTTTTTTTATTTAAGGCAATGTTTATTTTGCCTTATTTAATAAATTAATAGTTACTTTTTTAGTTGAATTAAAAATGGGTATTTCCTGTTTCTATCATCCTTTTGTTAATAACTTGCAAATAAAAATTGTTTAGTATACTTTTATTCAACAAATAGCGTTTAGTAATCATAAAACTTAAAAAATTATTGATGCAAACTTTTACTCCAAATGATTTATTGCTTTACGTTTTAAATGAGTGTTCAGACGAACAAATTACGCTCATTCAAAATGCAATGGCTACCAATGCTGACATTAAAAACGAAGTGGAAATTCTTCAAGCCAGTTTACAAGAAATTTCTATGGTTTCGTATTCGCCCAATCCTAAAACAATGGATAAAATATTCGCTAAATTACACCTCGAAAACAATGTGCTCATTGTTTGATTTTGTTAATGTCTCATCAAAAATAGGTTAACACAAAAGGCAACATAATACCGAAAAATAAAAAAATCATTTGATTATTTATAAAATGATTTTAATAATTTTTTTTCTACAGATTGGTGTCTCCCCAAACTGCTTATTTCGTTCGGTGAAAATTCAATCGATAGTAATAAAAGATTCACCATATTCATTGCTTGAATGGTGCCCCTGACTATAAATGTCAGGGCAAGCTTTGCCACAAAAGATACATAATGAAAAAGACCTCGACCTCAAAAAAATAAAAGTCTGACATCCGACAACTGACATCCGACATCTCTCATTATATTTGCAATATGATGTTCAAAAATCAAACAAATTTTTATAAAGGGAAAGTAAGAGATGTGTATACCATTGCTGACAAGTTTGTGGTTATGGTGGCTAGCAATCGAATTTCGGCTTTTGATGTGATTTTGCCAAAACCCATTCCTTACAAAGGACAGGTGTTGAACCAAATTGCAGTAAAAATGTTGAATGCTACCAAAGACATTGTACCTAATTGGCTAATTGAGTCGCCTTTGCCACATATTTCAATTGGATTGTTGTGTCAGCCTTTTGCTGTGGAAATGGTTATTCGGGGCAATTTAACAGGGCATGCTTGGAGAACCTACAAATCGGGTTTGAGGGAATTGTGTGGTGTAGCATTGCCAGAAGGGATGAAAGAAAATGATTATTTTCCTGTTCCAATGATTACCCCTTCAACAAAAGCAATGGAAGGACACGATGAAGATATTTCGAAAGCAGAAATTATAGAAAGAGGCATTGTTTCGAAAGAAGACTATGCGCAATTAGAAACAATTACGCAACAATTATTTCAACGAGGTAAAGAAATAGCCGCAGAAAGAGGATTGATTTTGGTAGATACGAAATATGAATTTGGAAAAA
>CANHNT010000055.1 GCA_947461985.1 Bacteroidota bacterium
CACATCGGTGCCTTCAAACAAGCATAACGATGGGTATAAAAACACCGCTGCTGTACTTTTTAAATTGGGTGATGGCGCTATCGGTAAATGATAAAACGTGTTATGATTATAATTTTTACAGGTAATAATAGTTAATTTACATTTTACTTTTTTTGTCAACCAACCTTCCCCATTCAACATTGTAGCATATTCTCCAACCGTCATACCATGAACAATTGGAATAGGCTGCATACCTACAAATGATTTAAATTTAGGTTCTAAAACAGGGCCATCTACATAAAATCCATTCGGATTAGGTCTGTCTAAAATAACCATAGGCACATTGGCTTCTGCGCATGCTTCCATCATATATTGCATTGATGAAATGTAGGTATAAAATCGAGCACCCACATCCTGAATATCAAATACTACAATTTCAATTCCTTGCATACTTTCCTTACTAGGTTTTTTGTTGGCACCATACATCGAAGTTATAGGCAAACCAGTTTTAGCATCAACACCGCTTTTTACTTTTTCTCCAGCATCCGCTTGTCCTCTAAAACCATGTTCAGGAGCAAATATTTTGACTATATTTATTTTTTCATTCATCAAAAAATCAACTAGATGTTCTTTCTTTTTTACAGATGTTTGATTGACTAACAAAGCCACTTTTTTACCCTTTAATAATGGTAAATATTCATCCGGTTGTTCAGCACCCGTTATTATTTTATTAGAAAAGTTTTGTGCACATAATTGAAATGACACGAGTAAAATAAAAAATAAAAAAACGTTTTTCATGAAACAAAAATAAAGGAATAATGCAACTAAGTAGCAAATTTGAATAATAAAAATCTGAATTAAAAACTTCCACGAACAACTTAGACTACGCAAATTTTAATGAAAATTACATTTCATTAAAAACCTATTGAAATACTTTGAGCATTAGCGTCTTTGTGGCAAAGCAATTGAGCGAAAAACGAATGACATAAAATGCAAAACTAACTTACCAACCCATTGTTAGTATGTCGGCAATGTGCGCTGTTTTTAAATCTAAATTACGATGTTTAATATGACCTTCCAAGTGCATTAAGCAAGAAATATCTGTTGAAATAATATATTCTGCGCCTGTTTCAATGGCACTATTGATTTTTGTTTGAGCCATTCCAATTGAGATTGGCTCATATTTCACTGCAAAAGTTCCACCAAAACCACAACATGTTTCAGATTCTTTCATTTCAATTAGCTCCAAGCCTTTTACATTCGACAACAGTTTTCGAGGAGATGATTTAATGCCACATTCACGCAATGCACCACATGCATCATGATACGTTGCTTTTGCATTTAACGTGGCGCCTATGTCTTCAATTTTCATGATGTCCACTAGAAATTCTGTCAACTCAAACGAACGTTTTGAAACCGCTTTGGCATCATTATGGCAAGACGTATTATCAAAAATTTCATTAAAGGAATTTCTTACATACCCGATGCAAGAACCGCTTGGAGCAACAATATATTCTGAACCCGAAAAATCATCTAAAAATTTTTCGCTTACTTTTTTTGCATCACTGATAAATCCTGCATTATAGGCTGGCTGACCACAGCACGTTTGATTTTGATTATAGGTAACCTCACAGCCCACTTTTTCTAAAATTTTAACTGTATTCATTCCTACTTGAGGATATAATTGATCAATAAAACAAGGAATAAATAGTTGTACTTTCATTTTTTTAGTTTAGAAGTTTAGATCTTTTAACATTTCTTGAAAATCATTTTCTGATTTGGTAATAAAAGCATTTTTAAGGCTTGCCATTTTCAATGCCGCTACTGCAGCCTCTTCCCCTTTATGACCGTGTTTTCCGCCAATTCTATCTATGGCTTCTTCCTCTTTATTGACAGTTAATATACCAAAAATTGTAGGCGAATTTATCGTCGTATTCAATGTAGAAATACCATGTGTAACTGCATCACACACATAATCAAAATGAGGTGTTTCACCACGAATGACACAACCAAATGCGATGTAGGCATCTGCTCGTAAATGCTGATAATGTTGGTTAATCGCAAACGGAATTTCTACACAACCAGGCACTTGATAGGTAAGCACCTTTACTGTAGGAAATTTTGCAAAAACACGATTGGCACCATTTATTAATTCTTGAATGATATGTTCATTCCATTCGGTATAAACGATAACAACCTGCAAATTATCTGAAATTTGCAGGTTGTTAATATGTAATAAATTACTATTTTCTGAAGATAAACTCATTATTCTACACTATAAACACCTAAACGAGCTAAATTTTTATCCATGTTTCTAGCTTGTTGACTTTGTGGAAATTTCTCTTTTAATTTTTTATAAGTAGCAATAGCTTCTGTTGTATTATTTTTTAGTTCATACGCCAAACCAGCTCTTTCTAAATATAACGGAGAAACTAATAAGTTGTCATTGTCGCTAGCAGCATCTAAATATTGTTTGATTGCATCGTCTGTTTTTCCTTGTTCCATTAATGCATCGCCTAAAGCCCCTTTCGCTACATTGGCAACCAAGGTTCCTTTTCCATCAAAACTTTTCAAATATTTTTCAGCATTTGCAAAATCACCTGTTTTCAAGCAACAAATTCCAGCATAATAATTCGCTAAATTTCCTGCAGGTGTTCCACTGTATTTATCCGCGATTTTTTTGAATCCTAAATTGTTTCCATCCCCATTTAATGCCCAATTGATAGAGTCAATACTGTAATAAGTTTGTGCTCTAAAAATTGCATCATTTGCTTTTTCACTTTGACCACCAATGTAATATTTATATCCAAAAATACCAACTAGTACAGCTAAAACGCCTATCAACGCATAATTAACCATTTTACTGTTCCCTTGATACCAATTTTCAACACCATGTAATCGGTCTTCTGCAGAAGGAATATGTAATTCTTCTTCAATTGACATTACAGGAGCTTTAGAATTCGTTGATGTTTTTGGTGCTGTATATTTATCGTGTGTTGACATTTTTTATATTAATTTTTTTATAATAACCATTTTTAAAACGTTCGCAAAGGTAACAAAAAAGTTCTTTTTTACGAATTTTCTTCTAAAAGAATATATTGACTATAATTTGATCATTTTTGATGACACCATTTCTGTTCCTGATTTGCATGAAATAAGATAGTTTCCTGCTTTTAATGTTTGTAATGGCAAGGTTTCTGTGAAATTGCCTGCTTGTTTACTAAAATGGAAATGGGCAACTTTTTCACCTGTAATAGATATTACTTCGATATCAACTGTAGAAGCTGTTTTTAATGAAAATGAAATCGTTGAGTTTTCAATCACCGGATTTGGATATATATTCAACGTATTCAAATTTGTATTTACATTCGAAGTGCCTACAGCACCAGCACCCCAAAAAGTAGCATTTGTTTTTGTAAAAAAACCGGCCACATTATTTCCATTAATTTGCAAAACTGGTATTTTTTTACCTGCTGCTAACCATTTGTACTCAACAGGGTTTGTGGGTGTGCCAAAAGAAATAAAGGATGTTTTTATAGAATCTATTCTGTTGATAGAAGACACTACTCTTAATACGTCAAATGTTCCAGCTGGTGTGGTTACTGAACCCCAAGCATCTACTTCATTTACTCTTTTTTGATTTCTAGTAACATTAAAATTGACTGCACCCAATGGAATCGTTAAATTAAATGAAGAAGTAGAGCTATCCTTATTTCCATAAGCAATTGGAAAGGTATAAACCACATCTGGGGAGGTGTAAATAGCTGGCAAAGGCAAAGGAATTGAGGTGCCTGGTACAGTTACATTTGCACCAAAACCTCGAATTTGTAATTTGCCATTTCCTGCACTGTAATCATAGTATTCGTATGCATCAGAAGCTAGTTGACCTGCAATATTTGAATTTAACAGCGGTTGTGCATAATCACTTCCCAAAAATGTAAATTGAAAAACTGCTGGTGTGGCACTTACTGGAACAAATGATTGGTAAGCTGTAGTACCTACTAAGCCAGCTTCAGACCAAGATTGACTTGCACCATCAATGGTTTCAGCCGTTGTATTTGTGCCATTTGCAGTTGTATATAAGACACTGTCTGGTAATGGACTATTGGAAGTAGGCTTAGGAAAATCAGCTCGTGTTAATGTAATTGGAGTCTGTGCCATAGTTTGCATAGATGCAAATACAGAAAAAAGTAAAAATAATTGTTTCATAATAATATTTGTAGTGGTAAAGATAATAGATAATGATTAGTTTTCGATACCCAATTAATATTTAATTGCTATTTTTTAATTGGAAATGAGCAAGTTGACCTGAAACAATCAATCCTTTTACAAATGAATATACCTATTTAAAAAAATAATTAGAGTTGATGCTTTTGATTCGAGATGATGTTTTGATGCGTCCATTCAATTGTTTGTACAAAATGCGTACTTCGTTTATCACAATTGGAAAGATTACAAATAGAACATTGTGTAGACAAACATCCATCAATATGAATAAAAAACTCCACTCTATTTTGAAAATGTTCGTTTATTGTTTCTGTTAAGGTATCTAATATGGCATGCGCCTCGTTTACATTAATATAGTATGGTACCGTTAAATGGCAATCAATATGATAAAAACCTGCATAGTTAATCACTCGTATGTTATGAATATCAATCCAATTTCGATTTCTATTTTTATTTAAAACCACTACTATTTCATCAATAATTTCGGCATCTTTTTCATCCATGATTCCTGAAATCGATTTTCGAATAATTTTGTAACCTGTAAAAATAATGATGAAGGCAAAAATTAAAGCGGCAATGCTATCAATCCATTTATATCCTGTGATGATAACAAATAACAACCCTACTAAAAGCCCAATGGTAGAATAAGTATCCGATTTTAAATGTGCCCCACTGGCAACTAAAATGGGGGAATTATTGACTATTCCTTTTTTGACACAATAATATCCAACTAAATAATTCACCAAGGCGGTAATGGCAATTAATATCAACCCATAATCCAATTGTTTCAAATCATGTGGATGAATTAAATTATTTATGGCTTCATAAATAATAATAATTCCAGCAATTGAAATAAGCGTCCCTTCAATTGCGGAAGAAATAAATTCTACTTTGCCATGTCCATAAGGATGTTCTTTGTCTTTGGGCTTAGAGGATAAAATAATGCTGTATAAACCAATAAAACCAGCAACTACATTAACCGTACTTTCTAATGCATCGGTTAAAATAGCGACTGAGCCTGTGAGAACCCATGCTACTATTTTAATGATAAAAAGTACAATAGAAACAGATACTAATATTTTTTGAATCTTTATGTTGTCGTTTTTCATGAATTATTTAACTCCTTGCATTAATTTTTTAATGAATGGAGAAATGGCAATTAATACAATGCCACAAATCAAAGCATAAATTCCTAATTGTTTGTATCCTTCGGTGTATGAAATTAATTTTTCTATCAACGTTGCATTTTCATTTGGACTAACCATACCTGCTCCCAATAATCCTGCAACATATTGCCCATAAGCCGATGCTAAAAACCACATACCCATCATGACACCCCACAATGGTTTTGGCGACAATTTCGTCATTGCAGACAATCCAATTGGAGACAAACACAACTCACCAAAAGTCATCACTAAATAAGCGAAAGTAAATACATTTAAAGAAGTTTTTCCAGATGCATCAGCAAACGTTCTTGTAAAAAATAATATATAAAACGATGCTGCTAAAAACAAAAATCCTAAGCCAAATTTTACAATTGTATTGGGTTCAATTTTTCTCTTTGCCATCCAAATCCATATCAGTCCGGCTAAAAAACTAAACACAACTACAAATATTGTGTTTGAAGAATTATTAACCATATTAGGATCAATAGTCATACCCAATAAATTATTGTTTAAATTATGCAATGCGAAAATACTCAATGAACCTCCGCTTTGCTCAAAAAACGCCCAAAAAACGATAGAGAATAGAATAAATGTTAAGGCCGCTAAAAGTTTTTTCTTTTCAACTATCGGATACTTTGCCCACTCATAAAAAAAGTAAATTAAAGTAACAGGACCAATGATATACATAAAATAGTCGGTGTATTGCGTATTACTGACTAATAACAATATTAAAGGAATAGATAATATAGAACCTAAATAAACTAAAATTTCATACATGGTTTGTTTCTTTTGAGGAACATCAGCATGCTGTGGTGAAACTCCAATTGTACCCATTGTTCGTTGAGTAAAAATAAATGTAACTAGCCCAATTATCATTACTATTCCAGCTGCAAAAAAAGCAGAAGCCCATGATACATTGTGTGCTAAATAAACCATTAAAACACCTCCTAATAAAGCGCCAATATTGATGGCCGTATAAAACAATCCAAAACCTGCATCTTGCCTTACATCGCCTTGTTTATAAAGTGTTCCAACCATAGAAGATATATTTGGTTTAAAAAAACCAGTGCCTACAATTGTAAAACAAATACCAATATAAAACAAGGTATCTGGCGAAAATGCAATGATAAAATTTCCGACAATCATCAATATTCCTCCAAAAAACAACGACTTTCTGAAACCCAAAATTTTATCTGCAAACAAACCACCAATAAAAGCAAAAGCATAAATAAATGCTTGAATAGCACCATATTGCAAGTTTGCCGTTTTTTCTCCTATCATTAGTTTTTCAACCATAAATATGGTTAATATCCCTCTCATTCCATAAAAACAAAAACGCTCCCACATTTCAGTTAAACACAAAAGCAGTAATTGTTTTGGATAGGTCCCCTTAAAATTCTGAATCTCTTCTAATGATTGCACTTGTTCCATATTTTAAAAATTTGAAGCCGAAAGATAAGGATTTTAATTGTTTTTTAGGCACAATATGGATTCAATCTTTTTTAGCCATTATAAAAAAAGACTGCCTTTGATGGCAGCCTTTAAAATTGATTTATTTAATGATATTATTTATTCTTTGATCACTTTTTTTATTAAAACCTGCTCGTTGCATTTAATTTCAATAAAATAAATTCCTTTTTTATAGCTTGATAAATCAATTGTATTTTTATTCGAAGAGGAGTTCATTGACATTAATTTTTTACCCTCTATGGATAACAAATTAATGATTACATGTTCATTTATTTTTAAATCAATGTTTATAATGTCGGTAGTAGGAATTGGATAAAGCGTTACTTCATTTTCATTGATACTGTTTTTAACAGTTGCAGGAAAAACACAATTGGTAGAAAACCACTGATTATCTAACCAAGAAATTCTTGTTCTAATAAAGTTTTTAATAGCCGCTACTTCTTCTGCATGATTTGAAGACATTGGAGTAGGTTCGTTAACCAAAGGAACATTCCAAATTGGCCATTGAGTAAAATTTCTTGCAATCGCCCCACTCGCATTTAATCGAGTGGCAATCGAGTCAATGGTTTTAAATATTTGAGTGGTATCTAATAAATTACCTACTTTTCGATATTCAGTATATCTGCATTTTAATGCTTTCATATATTCAACGTCTGTTGCTAATTTACCCCACCAAAACGGTGCTAATTTAGTGTTGGTATTGCATACATTTCCTGCCTCATAAGCCCAACCAGTTGCTAAATTGCTGTTACAATCTATTGTGTTTCCCCATGCAATTTCATTTCCCCACATTGGACCTGTTTTTAGTTTACCTAATTTATCTTTATAGATATAAGTATTTTTTCTGTATCCTTCATAATCTTTACTCAATTCATTCATGATCATATAATCTATAAACGAATTTTCGGCTCCAAATTTTCTCCAACCAATGACAGTATCTTGAAAGCTGGTGCTATTTAATGCCGTTTCAAAACTATCTACGTATGATTTAATATATAATTTTTGAGGAATTTGAATAGCAGAGGCATCAGGAACTTCATATAAAAAATTAATCGTTTGACCTAAAGTACCATAAGGTGGAGCAATTGCACTCGTCCAACCGCCAGTATTTCCATTATCTATTGTAAAAATATATCCTCCAGTTAATTGGTCTCCAGAAATATCTATATTTTTTAAATTGGCAATATCTAATCGACTGGTATCTCTTTTAATTTTTTCACCAAATAAATAAACGCCTTTGTATTGGTTATCTACTATTAATTCGCATAATTTAAAACGCGGTGCATATCGACCCATTTTTTCGTGTAAATTATTGGTCAATAAATTTCTCACCAAAGATCGGTCTACATAAGAAGCTAATAATACCCAATCGTTTTCTCGAGGTAAAGATAATAAGGATGTATCCAAACTAATGAAAGGCGTACTCCATGTTTCAATTGAATATGAAAATTTTGGATTTGCAACTCCTCCTCTTAGTTTCAAACCAATCATTCCATTAAATTTGGCAGCATCTAAAGGGGTATTCACACCAGAAACATTATCGATTATTTTGATAGCCGCTTGTTTTTGAGTGTCATTTATCGCAGACGTAGCCGTCAAAATAACAATTGGCAAATTGGTAGATGTCAATTGTGCTTTTGAAGTTGTTGTCAATAACATGACAGAGAAAAGGGTAAAAATTAACAATTTCATAATAATAATTTAATGCAATATATAAATAAAATTAACGTTTTGTCGCAAAAAAGAGACGAAAATTGGATTTTCGAAGTCAATCTACTAACTTCATGGCTCGTATTTTCGTCTATTATTTCAAAATAATTATTTAATGAAAACATTTTTATCTTTTGTACTGTTATTGACTATTTCTTTTTCATCTAAATCTCAATTAGTAATTAATGAATATTCTTGCTCCAATGCAAATACCATTGCAGATGGTTTTGGGCAATTTGAAGATTGGGTAGAATTGTACAACAACACTGCTTCTCCCATCAATGTATCAGGATATTATTTAAGCGATGATCCTGCAAATCCTATGAAATGGGCAATTCCTACAACAACTGATATTTTAGCAGGAAACAGAAGAATGGTGTTTTGCAGTGACAGAGGTGTGGTTACAGGTGCAGGACAAATTCATCCTGATTTTAAACTCACTCAAACTCATAACGAATGGTTTTTAATTTCAAATGCAAGTGGCATTTTAATAGATTCTGTAAAATTAAATTTAACTCAACGTGGGCATTCAAGAGGACGAACAACTGATGGAGCAAATACTTGGAGCCTTTTTGATACCCCTTCAGCAAATGCTTCTAATGCTGGCTCTAACCCATATACAGCTTATGCATTAAAACCAATATTTAATATAAATCCAGGAAATTATACGACCACTCAAAATATTGTAATTACAACCACCGAACCTAATATTACGATTCGATACACAACAAATGGATCTACACCAACTGCAACATCTCCCATTTATACTACTCCAATATCTGTTACGGCAACTACAGTGATTAGAGCCAGGGCATTTAGCTCAAATTCAAATATTGCGCCAAGCTTTACGGAATCAAATACCTATTTAATCAATGAAACAACAGGTTTTAATATTGTTTCTGTTTCTGGAGCCTTTTCAGCCACTACTGGTCCTGTAAATCAACCAATATCGTGTTCTTATGAATATTTTGATAAAAATAAAAATTTTAAAATTGAGTTTGAAGGAATTGCTCGAAGACATGGGCATGACTCTTGGGCCTATCCACAAAAAAGTTTTAAAGTATATGCAGATGATAAGCAAGGTTATGCTGCAGAACATCAACAAAAATATTTCTCTACCACAACAAGAGATTCTTTTGACATGGTTATTATAAAAGCGGCAGGTTCTGATAATTATAATGGTGGTCCACAAAGAGCTTGCCATTTAAGAGATATGTTTGCGCATACATTAGCAGAAAAATACAATTTAGATATGGATGTGAGAAGATATGAACCTACTATCGTATTTATCAATG
>CANHNT010000056.1 GCA_947461985.1 Bacteroidota bacterium
AGCTTCCATTTCAGATTCATCTGATAGATCTAAAGCAATACCCCCATTTCCTTTACCTTCTATTCTTTTTAATTGGATACCTGTGCCATAATCTGCATAAGTTTGTATATACAAACTATCTGATGCAGGATGAGGCATTGCTTTTATAACTTGTATAGGCAATTTTCGACCATCTGTTCTACTTTCAAGGTATTCAATATCTTGTGTAGAGTCTAAATTATTTTGGTCAAATGCTTGAAATTTATTGAATGCGTAAGCAATGGCAACATAATAATATGTTTTGTAATTTACTAAACTTTTAGAGGTCCCAGATGCAAAGGCGTCTTCAGTTATTTGAAAAGAATGTGAAATTCCTTTATCTGCTCCAGATACTAATAATTTAGGAATATATTGCGTAGAAGAAACTTCAGGATCAATTTCATAATTGATAATATTTCGGATGCCATTTTTTACATCACATTGGAAAACGGCTTTTGCTTTTTCTGTATTTACAGACCCGTCTTTGTTTCTAACATCTGACAAAGAAACCGTACTGTTTTTCAATTGATAAACGATGTATCCTTCAAATTTATACGTAGAATCTGGATTGCCTATTAAGGCTGCTTTTTTGATTAACTCTTTTCTCAATTCCAACGCATTTAAATTCGTAGGATATTGTTCATTTTCATTATTCGAACCAGCTAAATTATCTAAATCAAATACTAATTTTCGATCTAAAGGCTGCACAACCATTTTAGGGGCTTGTGGGCCATCTGGCAAATTGAATTCATTAATGAATAAATTTTGAGCTCTGTCATCACATACTTGAATTTTTGAGAAACAAGCATCTTCACCTCCGCCTACATTAGGAACCCATATAGCACCAATAGTAATATCACTCGGCACCGCTCCAGGTATCAATGGAAAAGGACCTGCAGAGTGTATGAAACGTCTATCTGCTGGCGTATTTGAAGGTCCACCTGTAATCGTATTTACTTCTGACCAAGTTCCTTTTTTACATGGATCTCCAGTGAAGATGAAATTTGTAATCGGATTTGCTGCACTGACTGCTGCTCTGGCTTGGTCAGAACGAGTAAAACGTGCACCATTTTTCCATGAACCTGTCATATATCCATAAAAATGAGACAAGGCTTCTGGATTACCATATGCAGAGAAATCATTGTCATAATACGTAAAATTTGACATTTTTAGAACTGTATCTTTTTGCGTAATTACATCAAAATATTTTGGACCTCTAAAATAATCAATACCAACCATCGGAATTTCAAAACCATATCCTTGTGCACCATCGTCAAATTTATCACCGTTATATAAAATCCCTAAACCTCTAGCCGTATCACAACCAACATAGTCGTCAAAAGCATAACCTAAATCAGCATCAGACCATGTAGACATGTAGGTACTGTCTAATTGACTAGTACTAAAATTATTAATTTTATAATTGTAGAAAGTAGCATCATTCAAACAGTTATTGGTTGAAAAGGCAAACGCAGCAGATTGAATTTCTAAACCAATTGCATCAGAAGATGTTTCGGTTTTTGTATTTCCTTTGTCATTAAAAATCCACCAAATATATTGGTCACCTAAAATTTTAGGATAATCCCCTTTTCTCCAATTGTAAACACCTTTACCCCCATTTGCGGTATCAATATCTACAAATCCTGCCATATCTCTATTTGGCATGAAAGACATCAATCCGCCTCCAGCACTTAACACATCTTTATTTCCTTTAGCTGGCCATTCTTTAATAATTAATGGCACGCTAGCTTCGTTATCAAGAATTCTGTTTTTAATTCCATTAGTGTCAGTAATTGGCAAATCACTGTATATTAAACGAAATTTATTGATATCAGAAGTGTTTATTTTCCAAAAACGATCCCATTCAGCACATGTATTATAGTCGATACTTCCATTATCATCCAATGGCCCTGTCCAATAATCATTTCCTGTTTGACGATACGTTTGTGCAGCTACTTTGATTTTACCTGATGATTTATCAACACCACCAATCCATAAAGACCCTGCAAACAATGCATTTTTGTTGCTATTTTTAGGCACTTCATAAGCAGCGGTTGAATTTGGTCTATCCCACCACATGTCACCACCTGTCATTAATCTAGCTCTAACATTATTTACATCTAAGTCGATAACAGCAGTTGTTTGATCACAACCGGCAGCTGTTTTATGCAAACCAGTTTCTCTTTTTTGAGGGTTCCCAATATTTTGTTTACCAAAAGCTGAAGAAGCAATGGAAAGCAAGGTAATTGAAATTAATATTATTTTATTCATAAAAAAATTAGTTTATTGAATTAAAAATCTAAAGAAAATCCAAAGTTAATAATACGAGGATTGTTGAATGAACCAGGGCTAGCTAATCGAGTACGATACATATCGGTAAAAGATTGTTGGAATTGATAGTTATTTTTAACAGTTGAAAGTCCTTGAGGGGATGTTAAGTATCCATCATCATCACCTAAACCGGTATAACCATAAACTGAAAGGATATTACGTGTGTTTAAAATATTTGTTATTTGACAAAATACATTTACATAAATTGGACTTTTTGAAGCCATTTTTTTACCATCTGCTCCTTTCACTTTAGGGCTAATGCTGAAACTTTTATCCATTCTTACCGCTAATTCAGAGTTCCAAGGTAAACGAGACCCGTTGATTGTTCCAATAATTGGAGTACTGTTAAAATCACCTCCTACAACTGGTGTTGCTAAAGCAGAACGGGTATAGGGCTCACCGCTTCTAGCTCTGAATAAAAAGTTAATCCCTGAATTACTAAACGGATAACAATTTCCTACTTTAGGACCTTTATTATCTTCCTCATAACGATAATCTAATGTGGCATTTAAAATATGTCTTGAGTCGATATCAAGAGGGAATACCGTTCTTAAATTAGGTTGTCCTGTTGCTAATAATGAAGATTGAGAAGTAGTATTTGAACCAGTTCCTTCAGCAAATTGCAATGTATAGTTGATTTCCATTCTGATTGGTCCTATACGTCTGAAATCTAAACGAGCTGTAAATCCTTTTGTAGTTGAAAAATCTCTGTTACCATATGTTTGATAAGAAATTGGGTAAGCCAACAACAATCGTTGTAATTGAATTTGATTTTTACGTTCTCTATAATAGGCTTCTAAAGTAATTGAAGCTAATTTAGATAATTTTTGTTGGTAACCAAATGAATAGTTGATTGCCTTTTCCATTTTTAGGTTACCATTGTTTATTGTAGCACCTCTTTCTGCAAGGAAATAATAATCATCGGGTGTAGTTTGAATGTTCGAACTTGGTGTTTGAGTTACAATATCATAGTTACCATAAAATAATGCTTCGTCAGAAATTGGGAACGTAAATTTAATACGAGGTGATAAAGAAATTTGTGGTTTATAATCTTCAAAAGAATTATCAGGATTAAAGTTTTTACTTTTTATACTGTCTTTATTATTTTGCAACCATGGTTGTATAGGTAGACCATCTGCATACAAGCCCGATAAAATTGTTGGATCATCTACTATTTTACCAAATGGATCATACCAAATATCTCCTTTTCGATATCCTACAATTGTTGGTTTAGCTGCTTTGCTGTTATTTACATAGGCTACATAATCTTTATCAAAATTAACGACTGAAGAAGCATATTTATCTTCTTCTACATTGTAGGCGTAATTGTATGTTCCTTCTTTAATATCACCTACTTTTTTAACTGCATATAATGAATATTGATCTTTTAATACTTTTTGGTTTGCGTCATATCGATCAACACGCATACCAATATTGAAGTTAATTGTTTTGTATGTAAATTTATCTAAAACATATCCAAACATGTAAATTGGTCTAAAAGCACCAATAGGTCTTGAATAATCACCTCTTGCATCTTTTTTAGTCCAGAAATCTTTAAAACTCGGTTGTTTTTTTGTTTTATTTCCTAAATAATCATATCCAAAATAGCTTACAGCGTCTTGTCCACTGTTAAATAGTTCTGTTGCGTTAAACATATCTAAACTAAATGTGCTTGGATCTAATCCATCTACATTAATCGTACGAAGATCAGTTTCGCTTCCATATAATTTTTTACGTAATTCTTTATCAAAACGAGATTGTTCTGCTGATACATATAATTGATCGTATTGAATGGTATCAAAAGGAGAGAAGTTAACAGTTCCGTTTAATACGCCAGCTGTTTGATCTTGTCCACCAACTATGAATTTTGGATTTTTTGTATCTAAATTTAAAATGTGTTTATTTGTATTTAAACGCATTAAATTCCATAATCCTCCCAAAGCATAACTTCTTGATGTTCTTTGATCATAGCCAATACCAAATTGAATATTGTGTGTAATTTTATCTACTTTAAGGCCTTTTTTTCCTCCTTGGTCAATGTTAAAAGATGCATCTAAATTTAATGTTGCTTGATCAGCTTGTGAGTATGAATACGAACTGATTTGAGCTCCTGGAGCTGTCCAAAGTCCGTATACACTAGCTGGTGCATCTCCATTTCGTAATCCGCCATAAGATTGTATGTTATTAATACTTCTTACAGGAAATCGATCGCTGTTATTATATATTACGTTGGTATAATTTTCCAATAATGGATTTTTACCTGATGGGATGAAAGTTACTGAATCACTTCGTTGACCCAAATATTTAACTCCTAAAAAATTAGCATTCAATGCAGTATCAAATGTGTAGGCAGCAGATGTATGCGCAATAAATTTACCTAAATAACCATAGTTAAATATATTTTTTCCATGATCTGGGTTTGCAGAATATGAATATTCTTTTTGATATGTAAATTGAAGTGTGTAAAAGGCATTAGAAATCGGAGAAAACTTTTCATTTTTCTTATCAGATAATCCCGATTTTCCAAGACGGTGAGTTAAACGAGCATACCCACGAGCAGTAATGTCATTCCCAATACTGTTTGCTTCTGGGGCAAATAATGAATTCGCAAAACCATAAGATTTTCCTTTAGTATAGTTTCCTTGAAAACCTACTGTAAAATTAATATTATCCACTGGTTGAAAATCTAATTTACCTACATAATCAAAAGCAAAAACTTGTCCATTCTCTCTTGCTTTAATTTGTTCTAAATCATTTATGGTTATCATCTCACCTGTTCTCACAAAATTTAGATCGCCATTTGGATTAGGTGTTAAAGGATTAGCTTGAATTTCTTTTAATTTACTAGGTTTTACTCGATAATATTTTTGAATAAAAGGATTACCATCTACATCATATTTTGCTTGTAAATTTAAACCAAACCCGATAACTGGTTTTTTAATAGTTTGTCCTTTACGTTTCACTTTCAATAATGGACCGGATAATTCTACCGACATTAAATTATTATTGTATCCTTCTACTGAGTGCTGAAATGAAACATTTCCTCCGATATCTTTTTTAATTGAACTTGTAGTAATTTGAATCACTCCACCTGTAGCATTACCAAATTTAGCCGATAATCCATTAGATGATACTTCTAAGTTTTCTATACCTCCTTGTGGAATACTTGTAGCTCTACTACCTCTCACCATAATCCCATCAATCATATACATCGTTCCACTTGAACGATCTCCACCTAAATTAACTGCAGCACCCGTTTTTCTTTGATATCCACCTCCTTGCATAGAGGCTAAATCTGAAGCATTTCTTGTTGAACCTTGTAAAATTTCTTTTTTTCCAATAGCTCTCACAGGGCCATCTTCACTGATTAATGGATTTTTAAATTGTTTAATAACAACACCGTCGTCACCACCAATTTTTTTCGCTGCTTTTTCCATCTTTACGTCAATTTTTGTTCGCCCTTCACTACGAACTACAACGCCTTGAATTTCTTGTGTTGGATAACCTAAAAAAGTAATTTTTACAGTATAGGTACCCGGTGCCAAAGGTTTGATAATATAGTTACCATTTAAATCTGATCTTTTACCCCCTTTTAACACACCTCCTTGAAAAGCAGATACAGAAGCAGCATCTAAAGCCTCTCCTTTTTCATCAGTAATTCGACCATAAATCTCACCACTGTTGTTACCTTGTGCTATTGCAAAATTGGTTATAACCAATAACATTGCAACGATTCGTATAATTCTGTTCATATTCGTAAAAATATTTAGGTTGTAAATATATGTTAAAGATATTATTATTGTTAAATAAAATACAAAAAATAGAGATAAAAAATTAATAAATTGCTATCAATGAAAATTTGTTCGTGTGAATTAATTAATTTATAAGACGATTGAAACTTATCGAGCTATGTTTACGGCTCGTTTTTCTCTGATAACCGTCACTTTTATTTGTCCTGGATATTGCATTTCTTTCTGAATTTTATCTGCAATTTCAAAAGACAAGGTATCGCTTTGTGCATCGGTTACTTTATCTGCTTCTACAATAACACGTAACTCTCTACCAGCTTGTATTGCATACGCTTTTTCGACTCCAGTATATTCCATCGCTAATTTCTCTAAATCTTTGATACGCTCAAGGTAACTAGCCATAATTTCTCGACGAGCACCCGGACGAGCGCCGCTTATAGCATCACAAGCTTGTATAATTGGAGAAATTACATAGCTCATTTCCATTTCATCATGATGCGCACCAATGGCATTCACAACAGATGGATGTTCACCATATTTTTCAGCTAATTTGGCGCCTAACAATGCATGCGATAATTCTGTTTCTTCATCGGGTACTTTCCCAATATCATGCAATAACCCAGCACGTTTCGCTAATTTAGGATTTAAACCAAGCTCAGCTGCCATAATTCCACAAAGATTAGCCGTTTCACGACTGTGCATTAATAAATTTTGACCATAAGATGAACGGAAACGCATACGACCTACCATTCTTATCAATTCTTTATGAAGCCCATGAACACCTAATTCAATCGCTGTTCGTTCACCAATTTCCATAATTTGGTCATCAATGGCTTTTTTTGTTTTTTCTACTACTTCTTCAATTCGGGCAGGATGCATACGGCCATCTTGCACTAATTTTTGTAACGACAAACGAGCAATTTCTCTTCTTATAGGATCGAAACTACTTAAAATAATGGCCTCAGGCGTATCATCTACTACTAAATCAACTCCTGTAGCGGCTTCAATAGCACGAATGTTTCTTCCTTCACGACCAATGATTTGTCCTTTAATGTCATCACTTTCTAAATGAAAAACAGTTATCGCATTCTCAATAGCGGTTTCTGCTGCTGTTCGTTGAATGGTTTGAATGATAATTTTCTTAGCTTCTTTATTTGCTTTTAGCTTCGATTCTTCAATGATTTCTTGAACATATGAAGATGCTTTCGACTTTGCTTCGTCTGTAATCGCTTCGATCAACTCAGTTTTAGCATCTTCTGCAGATAAATTAGCTATTTTTTCTAATTTCTGAATATGCTCTTCATGTTGTTTACTTAACGATTCTTGCTTTCGAGCCACCAACTCTAGTTGTTTGTCTAAATTGATCTTTTTTTGATCATATTCTTGTACTTCTTTTTGCGCTAATTTTGTTTTATCATCTAACTCTTTCTCTTTTTGTTTAATCCGATTTTCACCTTCGTTTAATTTTTGAGTAGTTTGTAAAACAACTTTGTCGTGTTCTGATTTTAGTTGTAAAAAATGTGATTTTGCCTCTAAAAGTTTGTTTTCTTTAAGTGTTTCCGCTTTGGCTTGTGCATCTTTGGTAAGTCTTTCCGCATCTTTTGTTATTCTGTCGGCTTCGTTTTTAACTTTTTCTGATTCATTTTTAATTCTTTCTGCTTGTAATTTAGCTTCTTCTACTATTTTATTATTTGTTTTACTAAAAAATGACTTACCTATTAGTAAGCCTATTAAAAGTGCAACGACTGCTGCAATTACAGTTATTATTATTGGGTCCATATTGTATATATTTTATCATGATGTGTTACTTCTTTTTTATTTTTTAAGAAATAATTATCAATTGTTATTAGTCTGCGAATATATAAATAAAAATTGAATTAACATTTTGGTAAAATAATATGTTGTATTTAGGCTCTTTGAAACCCGTTTTAGTCTTATTTCGCGTTATATTTGTTTCTTCATTATGAAAAACACACAGCCAATAGGCATTTTTGATTCAGGCATTGGCGGTTTAACGGTAGCAAAAGCCATTGAGGACCTGTTGCCCAACGAACAACTCATTTATGTGGGCGATACGCAACACATGCCCTATGGCGATAAAAGTCCTGAACACATTCGACAATACTGCAAACAAATTGTAGCATTTTTACTTTCTAAAAATGTAAAATTGATTGTAATTGCTTGTAACACCGCTTCTTCGGTCGCTTCGTCTTATTTACGCTCCATTTTTTGGGAGCAGGTTGAAATTATGGGCGTTATTAGACCCATTATTTTGTCCATCATTGAAAAAAAATATAAAAAAATAGGCATTATTGGCACTCAAGGAACCATTAACTCCAACATATATGAAACTTTATTTAGAGAATATGGCAGCGACGTTGAAATTTTTCAATTAGCAACGCCACTTTTAGCCCCTATGATTGAACAAGGCTTTTTTAATAATGATGTTTCTAAAGCAATTTTGGATGAATATTTAAAAAACGAACAATTCAACGATAAAGAAGCCATTTTATTAGCATGCACGCATTATCCTTTAATAAAAAATGAAGTGAATGATTATTTTCATCATTCAAAAGACATTTTAGATAATGCCTCACCAATGGCAAATAGAGTTAACCACTTTTTGAGCGAAAAAAACTTGTTGGCGACAGAAAAAACAATTCCAAATGTTTTTTACGTAACTGAATATACCGAAAACTTTGAGAACATTTCGAAAATTTTTCATGGAAGTAAAATTCAAATTGAAGAAATTGTTTTAGTGTAAAATAGTTTTGTCTTTTTATATTTTTTGAAATAGAAGTCCCATTCTTTGTGTATCGAATGTACAAAGTTCAGCAAACCATTTTTCGAAAGGACTCCGTTTTAATTGCACAAACTTAATTCCAAAACTCAAATTAATTATCGGTTTCATGATCAAAATATCCTTTCGATTTCATTTTAGTAGAAAAGAAATTTAAGAATAAAACCACAAACGTTAAGAAAAACAATGCTTGAATGCTCACCAGTGCTTTTGCAAACGTAGTCACAGGATAGTAGTCGCCAAAGCCAATGGAACTCGAGGTTACAATGCTAAAATAAATAGGATCATACCAAGTTGTAAACGGTAGATTCATATTATTTCCACACGAATAAAGCACCCCAAACGAAACCACAATTTCGATGTAGTTGAAAAACAACAACAACATGGAACGCTTGTACGAACGAGGCTTCGAAAGCATATCAGAAGCAAAAATTAGCGTAGGAATATATAAAATAGTTTCAGCCAAAAAATAAACCATGAGTGCAATTATCAACGAAAAATGTTGCCACTGATTTATCAAAATAAAAAACGGAAACGCCAATTTTACTAAAATATACATATCCATCACAAGGTCTTGCCACTCAAACTTGGTTTTATAAAGCACATATTTAATGTAAACACCCGGAAACACCAATTGAGAAATGGATAATAAAAGACGAACAATTTTTTCAATTCCATTATCATCCTGATGGTCATTATTCCAAATAGATTGAATATTCA
>CANHNT010000057.1 GCA_947461985.1 Bacteroidota bacterium
ATTAAATATTCCAATGCATTGGCAAGCCCTAAAGTGCCTGCATAACCAATTACAAATTTATCTTTTGGAAGATTATTTTTTAATTCATCTGGGATAGATTCATTTTTTAATTGAGTCACATCAATTCCATTTGGGATGTACGCAAATTCGACATTTTTTTGAGCGACTTCATTAAAATGTTCATGTGCATTGGGTAATAATGAAACCACTGCATCTGCTTTTTTGTAGCCAATTTTTTCAAACCATCCAATAAATTTTACTGCAGGATGTGCAGCCGATTTTTTGCCTAATAATTGCAAGGTTAGCGGCCAAATATCTCTGATTTCGAACAACAATTTAGCACCCCATTTTTGTTTCATTTGAATGCCACTCCAAATAGGAAAAATTGGCATAGAAGAAACGATGATGGTTGATGGCTTACCATATTTTTCAATAGGTAATTTCAAAACTTTCCAAGCAAAAACCAATTGCGCCCAAAAACGTTTCATGGATTGTGGATTGTATTTAGGTGTTTTTACCCAAACAAAATCGATGCCTTCACATGTTTCGTCTGTAAATTCACCCGTTGTAATGGGTAATGTTTTTTCGTTGAACATGTGGTTGTATGATGATGAAATAATTTTCACCTCATAACCTAATTCTTTCCAATATTTTGCAAAATAAAAATGGCGTTCACCCCAGCCCGAATTAGGCGTGCCTGCAAAATAATTGATGACCCAAATTGTTTTTTTATCTTCGTTCATGTATTTTATTTTATCATAGAAATGACCGCTTTAAATTTCCCGTTGGCTGTCTGTTCTATTTTTTGATGTTGGTTCACATCTACTTTCATAGTTCCTAATTGGCTTTCTAATCTTGTTTTTATCAACTCAATTTCTGGAGTGGTTAAAGCGATTTCATTTTGAATTTTAATTTCGATATGATGAATTGTATGTTGTATTACTTGTGCTCTTTCAATAGAAGAAATGCCAATAAATAAACCATGAAAACGAACCATTTGCCTTCCATCTGCTCCTTTAATTACATCTTCCATTCTGCCGTCAATATCTTTAATAATAGGCATATTTCTACCACATGCACAACTCCCTTTTCCTTTTGTCATTCTGTCTCCAATTCGATATCGAAGGAGTGGTTGATCATAATTTAAAAATCCAGTACAAACGACCTCTCCTGTTTCTCCTTCTGAAACTTCATTTCCGTTGTCATCAATAATTTCTAATATACCAACATCTTCACTGACATGCAAGGAGCCATGTTCACATTCAGAAACCAAAGCACAGGCTTCTACTCCACTCCAACTATCATACGTTTTGCATTGATAAACTTCTTGGAAAACCGTTCTCATTTCAGGCGTTAATTTTTCACTGCTGGTTATCACTGCTTTTAATTTAGGCGCTTGAATATTATTCTTTTTAATGAATAATGCCAACAAATAATTGCTAACCGCATAGCCGTTCATATACTCGATGCCATACTTTTTCATTCCGTCCACATAGTTTTGTGCCGTAGATTGTGCGATATGGTAAGCCGAAAAATAAACCTGCTTTTCTACCAAATTATATCGATAATATGGCGGTCCGTCATTGGCATTTGGCAATACTCTTCGTCCACCAATCATACCCCTGGGCGTTTTATTATTTACCCCAGCCCAATGTCTAATTCGCACTTCAAAAGCAGCACTCCATTTTTGATGGGTTGTTTTTGAAAAATAAATTTTAGAGGGCGTTCCTGTACTTCCACTGCTACCAAAATATTCACCCTCTTTATCAAAATGGGTTGCCATCAAATCGGTTTCACCAAATTTTCGTACTGCCTCTTTTTCTAAAAATGGGAGCGATTTTAACTCATTTAAAGTTAAGTTTTGCAATCGTTCTAAAGTGAAGCCATTTTGTTGATATAAATTTTTATAAAAAGGAACGTTTTCAAAAGCATACAAAATAATTTTTCTCAATTCCTGTACGGTATAATCACTCCACTGTGCTCTCGTAAAATTATCTCTCTTTTTAAACTCAATTAATTCTTCTTGAAACACGCCACCAAAGCGTCGCTTTTGCCATAAATATCCAAAAATACTTATGGCTACATTTTGCAATGGAAGGGGTAAAAATTTATATATTTTATCTTTTAGTGCCATTAATTTTGTAGTATTTTAATCCAAGAATTTTTAATAATTTCCCAGTTGAATTCTTCTGCTTTTGCCCGTGCATTTTTAGATATTAAATTGGCTAAATCAGGATGACTGCAAAGTGCTTCTAGTTGATTCGCCAGATTTTTATCATCATTATGATCAACCAACAACGCATTTGTTTGATGCGTAACTAAAAAAGGAACTCCTCCTACGTTGGTCGAAACAACACACATACCCAAAGCCATTCCTTCTACAATACTTACCGGAGTGTTGTCTATTTCAGGATTTGAAACCATAATATCATATTGTGCAGAAAGGGCTATCCAATCTGCTTGAGGCATTTTAGGTAAAATTTTAATATTTTTTTCTAATTTGTTTTCTTGAATAAAATGAATGGCCTCATCGTAATAATATTCGCCTTTATTTCCTAGCATACAAAGTTGTATTTCGGGCAGTTTATTTACAACATGGGCAATTGCTTTTAAGGTCATTAAAGGATTATAGGGTTTGCCAAATCCTCTGATTGCCAATATGGTTGGTCTTGCTATTTTTCTTTCGGTAAAAGGATATTTTGAAATTTCTATGCTGTTCGGAATATATTCAACTTGAAAACCTTTTTCTTCAAAATAATTTTTCAAATAGTATGAAGGTGCTACAATTTTATAGGCTTTTGAAAAAATAAATCCTACTAGTTTTGGATTGCGCTTTTGCCGATTGGGCAAATTACCACCATGTAAAAAAAGAAGATATTTTTTATTAAAAACAATGGACAAAAAACTCAAAATAAATGCAAAATAAAAAGCACTTGTAGAGTACACATCAATGACAATCATGTTCGCTTTTAATCCATCTTTAAAAAAATGAAAAACAAAGTCCAACATTTTAATTGCTTTGTTATTGAAAGAAGAAAATGATTTTATTTCACAAAAATCTGACCATAATGGAATCAACGTTTCCATCACTGTTTTGGTGTTTTTTTTCAACTCTTGCTTATTGCCGAAATAAACAATTTTAGTTTTTTGTAACGCCATATTCTTTTATTATAGAAATCATATTTTTTGTTTGAACCTCGAGCGTATTTTCTTTTGCCAATTCGATGGCGTTCGCAATTAAGTGTTTTCGCAATGGTTTATTTTCAATTATATTTTTGATTCCCGAAACAATTTCATCTACCCGTTTAGGCTCAATTAAAAATGCATTTTTTTCGTGTGTCAAATAGGAAGGAATGCCACCCACTTTGGTTGCAATTACAGGCAACGAGTTTGCCATTGCCTCCCAAATGGTTCTAGGAAAACCTTCGTGGTAAGAAGGGATTACATATATATCTGCTTGCTGATACATTTTATTTAACGCAGGACCCACTGTTTTGCGACCATGAAAAATCAATTGCTTTTCTATTCCTACATTTTTTGCAATTGCTTTCATTTTGTTTTCTACAGGTCGAGCAATATCATCTTGTTCCCAACCAACTATATTTAATACTAAATGATAATTTTCTTTTATTAAAATATTGGTTGCTTCTAGTAATTCCAGTAATCCTTTGGCAACATCTATTCTTCCTGTATACAACAATTCGATGGTATCAGACTGGCATGTATCTTCTCGAATATAAAAATCATTAGAAGACAACGTAGTTGTTTTTATTAGATGAATGGATTTTGCAATGGTTTTATATTTATCGAAAAGGCCTATTGAGTTGACTAAAATAGCTGTTTTTTTAATTTGTTTGGTAAAATTTCGATCATTGTATTTTAGATATTGATAAATTAATCGATCCCTAAATGAGGATGATTTTAAATGGGTTGCTCCATCTAAATAATCACCAACAACCATAAAAAATAGTTTCGTTTTATTGCTTAAAAACTTATGAAAATAAGGTGCTAATGGTGATGGAGAACGAACGATAAATGCATCACATTTTTCAAGTTCGTTTAATTTATTTTTTAATACTTTGTTATAAAACAAATCCCGATGCCAAGCAGGTGTTTTTAATCCTAAGTTTATCCAACTGATATTGTTAGATTTTAATTGGTAATCGCACTCCAAGGACTGGCTAGCATTTGCTTCATGAAGTACTACATATAATTGTGTTACTGATGCAGCTAAAGAATCTAAAAAAACACCTAAATAACTAGGTATAAATAATCCATATTCTTTTTTAGCAATTGGAATATGATAGTAAAATGCTAAAATCATTTAAATTTTCTTTTTAAAAGTCCCTATTATTGACCATGAAATACCTAAAACAACCCATGGCAATGCCCCTGTTAACGCAGAAATTGCATAAAAATGCAAAGCTATTCCAAAGGTAGCGATTAAAGGTAAGTGACTTATTGAAATATCCTGAGTTAGGATTATTCTGAATAGATAATATACTGGAAATAAAATAATGACTAAAAATAATAATAAGCCAATGTAACCCGTTTCGGCAATTAATTGAACATACGAGTTATGGGCTGATCGTTTATTATAATAATCTAAAGGCATATTAGTGAGTCGCTCATATTGCCAATACGTGTTCATTTTACTGTCATAATATTTAAAATTATTGGGGCCGATTCCTAAAAAGGGATAATCTTCTGATATTTCAAATGCTTTGTCAATCATTAATTTTCTATGTAACCAAGATTTATCGGAGCTCAAATCACCATCACCTTCAGAACGCATCATTCTTGAAAGCCTAGGAGCAATTGGCTCTACTTTGTTAGCAACAATTTCTAAATATATTTGTGCTGCATCCGTTTGCATAAAATAAACTAAAGCAATTAAAGGAATCAATAGCACTTTCAAAAATTTGTTGAAAACAGGGTATATAACCGCTGCAATAAACATTAATTCAATGACTCCTATAATAGCACCAGAACGACCATTGGTTAATACAATATTGAATAAATAAATTGGAAAAAAAACGAGCAATTGATTTCCTTTAAATTTATGAAACAAATAATAAAAAGAAATGGGCATAGTAGCTAACAACGTAAATACAAAAGCATTTCGTGTTAAACTTGTTTCAATAATTAGGGAACCTAAATCGAGTTTAAAAGGCAAAACATAAAAGCCAATGGAAATGGCAATGATTCCATAAAACACCCATTTACTAAGCTCTATTCGATTTATTTTAAAAAAATTAACACTGAAAAATGCAGCTGCAAAAATCCAATACATATATTGAATAAGCGTTTGAATAGATTGGCCAATTCCTAAATGCCTTTCCATATAAATATTAGCACCGCTGGCTGTAGAAATTACAATCGCTGTTGCGAATAACATGAAAAATTGCTTACCTGAATACTTTTTATTCCAAAAATCACCAAACTTATACAACAAGTAAATAAATATATAAAATGTGATGGAATTCCCTAAAATATTTATAGAAGGGAACACAATAAAAAAAATAAACCAATTTAAAATTGTTCGATTTTTTTTATTTACCAAATTTGGGTTTATCGCTTTGGGTTTTGTAAATTTGTTTATCGAAATTAATTTGCTATTTATCACTGCTGTCTTTTTTTGCTTCTAGAAGCCATTTATTATTGTCCTCTACTTGTTTATGAAAGCGAAAAGTAAAGGATTTTTTCCATCCAGAAATACTTCCACTTAAAATATCTTTTCTAATCTTGTTTTTATTTTTTAAATAATTAATAAATAAACCCAAAATTCTACAAAAAACATACCAATGGAAATATATTTTTCCATATAAAAATGATGCTTTATCAAGTCTTATTTTTTCTAATGATATATATAATCTTGAATAAATGACTCGTTTTGCAAACTCAAACTGATTGGCTGAATAGGTGCTGTCTTTTTGATCATTATGATAAAACAACAATGAGGGGAAATAAATTAAATTGCCTTGTTTTGATAATCCATAACCAATAATCGCATCTTCACCCATACCTAATCTTTGTTCAAACAAATCAAACAATTGAACATTGAAATTTTTAAACACACTGTCTCTCTTCGCCAAAAATGCACCTCCACTTAACCATTCCGTTTGTCCTCCATTCAATGGTTGTTTCCCTCTATTTCCACATAAACCAAATTTCCCATCTGGTAAAGTTGGATAACACGTAATCCAATTTACTGTTTTTTTAATTACCGATTCATTTGACAACAAATTTGATTTAGGTATTTTAGACAATGAAGTATCTTCATGTTTATCTTCAAATTTCAAAACCAATCCAGTTAAATTTTCATGTTGAGCAATTTCGTTTTGAAGCACTTCAAAAACATCTAAGGAAATAATTTCCATATCATCATCTAAATACAATAAGTAATCAGCGTTGGACGAATGGCAGCCTACAAATCGTTGATATGGTTGATTTTTGTGAGAACTTACAATTGTTTTTACCAATTCATTAGTTGACGAGAATCGGTTATGTTCATCCGATGAATCTATGACAATAATTTTATTTGGCAATGGGTTACATGTCAACAGCTGATTAACTAATTGCGTTAGTTTATCAGGTCGATTGTACGTACAAACGATTACATCAATATTTAGTTTAGTTGAACTCAAATTTAATTATTTAGTGGTGGCTATTTCTGTAAAAGCATCTATATATTTTTGAGTTAAAACCTCAATAGCATATTTTTCTTCAACTGTTTTTCGAGCATTTTTACCCATCTCAATCCGTTTATTTTCATTGTTGGCTAATGTTAAAATATGATCAACAAATGCTTGATTGTCTTTGCATTGAAATCCATTAAAATCATCTTGTACAATTAAGGTATTTACCCCTACAGGAGATACCAATGCAGGAATACCGATAGCCATGTATTGCACCGCTTTTAAGGCACATTTTCCTCGTTCAAAAGGACCATCTTCTAAAGGCATTAAGCCAATATCAATTTGTTGCAAACCTTCTACTTCTGTATCAGCGGTCCATTGTATAAATCGACTTTGCACATTTTTCCATTTAATTTCTGGGTCTAGATTAGAGATTACAATTAATTCAAAATCCAACTGCTCAGCCAACATTTCCATACAGACTTTCATTACTGGCAAACATTGTACATTCGTGTGGTGTGAGCCACTCCAACCGATTCTTATTTTTCCTTCTTTTCTGCTTGTTTGGGGTTGATATTTTTGCGTATCAATGGCCATTGGAATATAAAAACATTTCAAATCAAATTTAGGTTGAATGTATTCTATATGCACAGGGCTTCCTGCAATTATTCCTTTATAGTTTTTCCAAATAATATTTAATTTAGGACCTCTATTGCTTAAATAAATAGCATCATCAATATCAAATATTAACTTAGGGTTCGACATAGATAATATTTTTTCAGCAAGATAAATATTCGTGTTGGGTAAAATGTCTTTGTTGGTGAAAACAACATCATATCGCCATGCTTTAAATAATGCAACCCAACATACTTGAAACAATCGCATCATTAAAACCAATAAAACTTCAACTCTATTTAAAATGCCTTTCTCAAATTTGTTTTTTCGATTCCTCGATGGATTCGTAAATACAGTATCTATAATAATTCCTCTTTCTCTTAACGGTTCTATAAATTGTAGAAATCGAAATCGAGGAGAAGGATCTTTTAAATCTCCAATCCAAAATAATATTTTTAATTTTTTTGACATTTTTATAAAATTATTTTGCTTAATATTTCATTGGCTGCGCTAACACAAGTAGTTACCTTACCACTAAATACCGAATGAATATTTTTTTGATGCGTTAAAACTAATGTTGGTCGGGCATCATCAATTTCTTGATTGGGTAAAATCATTTTGGTCGTAATCCAAGAATCTACACAAGTCATGTCATTCAAAATTGGAAAATAATTTTTACATGCTTCAATAATATCATTTTCGATGTTGCCATCAAATACATTCCAAATGGGTTTTTCAAGGCCTTTGTCTGATTCTAAAACGGATTCTTTTACGTGCGATAAAATATATTCTCCTTCTACAAAACCTCTAGGCAAAATGGAACAAAAAGGACCATCCATTATGGTTACTCCATAGGAAGGAATTTTTTTATTGACTTTCAAAATTGGCAACACTAATAATTGAAATTTCGCTTGTAAATCTTCTGAAAAGGCTAATTTCAAAACATCTCCTAAGCCAGAATAAGCCGCATTAATTAAGTTTTTTCCTTTTACAACATAGTTATTATGAAGCGTTACCTCGATTTGATCATCACTGATATTTTCAATTTTAGTAATGGTTGCATTTCGTAAAACGCGAATATTTCGTAAATTTTTAATCCGTGTTAATATATTTACACGCAGTGTTTGATAATCAAATGCAGGCTCATATACTTTCCAACATTGTTCAATTGTTTTTCTGTTGAGCAGTTCTTCATCGGGCCAAGCTTCTTCTAATGGAATGCTTAATTGCTTTGTAAAATCGAGAAATTCTTTTGCACACACATGCGAATTTTGTTTTGAAATTGCATAATATTTTATAAATTTATCATTGATGCAATCGCCATAATATTTCAAAAAAGCATCCATCCCATCAATAGATTCTCTACCTGTTTCAGTACTTCTAGGATAGTGATATCCATAATGAATTCTGTTTTGATTCACCAACGATGCTTCTTTCAAAACATCTAGATTTTTTTCTAAAACAGTAACGTTTATTCCATTTTCTGCTAAAATGATAGCTGTTGTTAATCCAAACAAACCACCACCCACAATAATTGTATTATTAACCATAAATCATTCCTCCGTTTAAGTGTAAAATTTGACCTGTATAATGTTTGCTTTTTAAAATAAAATCTATTCCCTCTACACACTCTTCTAAAGTAAGTAAGCGTTTGTTTAACGTTCTATCAATATGTCGTTGTTTAAAATCGGGAGTCATTCCATTAAAAACAGTTGAGCTTTCTATTAAACTTGGCGACAGTGCATTTACTCTCGTTTTAGGGGCTAAGTCTTTTGCTAAAGTTCTTACCAATCCATTCACAGCACCTTTAACCGCTGCGTATGTTGGGTCGTAACTTCCTTGCCAAGCAGCAGGTGAACTAATCAATGTGATGGTTGAATTTTCAGTCAACATTGATTTCATTTTTTGCATGAGTAACATAGGGCCTACTACATGAATACCAACCATTTTTTGCAAATGAATTTCTGTCATGTCGTCCAAATTATATTTTGGTTCGTAACCAGATGTTATAATTAAATGGTCGATCGATAAATTAGGTAAATTATCTATGGATGTTTTATCCATAAAATCAATATAGAAAATTTCGTCTGATACGTTTTCTTTCTTAGTCGTACTTCCCAATACTTCATAGTTATTTTGCTGACTATAATGTGTATGAAGTGCTTTACCTAACGAACCACCCATACCAACAATAAAAATAGTTTGTTGCATAATTATTTTTTAAAAAATTTATTTTTTAGTTGAATGATGAATTGCAAAAATGATTTCTTGGCTAATTCTTCTTTCAGTCGTTTATTTTCATGCGAATATCGAGTCACTAATTTAGCTAAATCTTCTTTTTGAATTTCATAATTTTTGGCAA
>CANHNT010000058.1 GCA_947461985.1 Bacteroidota bacterium
TACTGTTGTAGCCGCATTCCAAGTTCCACCACTACCACCTCTATCATATTCTTCCCAACAATAGGTCAATGGATCATTATCAGCATCAGTACCAGAAGTTGTTAATTCAAAATTGGTTTTGTAAGGAATAATATATGTATTGTTGATTGAATTTAATGTAGGTAAACTATTCCCAGAAGCAACGTTAGTTGCGCATGTCATAACAGAATTTATGGTCATTTCTTCTAAACTCCTGATATGATAATAATCATCGCTGTGTGGTTGAATATCATCTGTTCCACAAATACCAGCATAACCCATAATGGTAGTTGCGCTGCCTATTTCAAAAGCCGAAGTGGTGTATCTATTTCCTGTACAAGAACCTTGTTGCGAATTAAAGGTATGGTTACCACCAAACTGATGTCCCATTTCATGTGCTACATAGTCTATATCAAAAGGATCTCCAACGGGTGATGACGAACCAGTAACTCCTCCTGCTTTAGAGTTATTTGAGCAAACACATGCAAATGAGGCTATACCTCCTCCTCCAGTACTAAATACATGTCCATAATCGTAATTCGAAGAACCAATTCTTGTGTTGATTGTTGTTTGATTTTGATTCAACATTGCACCACCGGAGTTATTCGTGTAAGGATCTGTTGTTCCAATATAAATCAACGTATCCGTTTTGGCAACCAAATTTGCATGCATCGAAAAATCTCTTTCAAATACCCCATTTACTCTATTAATAGTGGTTACCATTGCACTTAATACACTTGCTTTTGTAGGATTCGCTCCACCCACAGCAGCAGAATATTCTATTGTGCAAGCCAATGCCAATCGATAGCTTCGTTTATTTGTTCCGTTGGTTTTATATGAAATTTGTGGTAACTCAGGCGTTTGCAACGAAACTTCATTTGCTTGCAATGGAGTTGATTCCGTTTCACCAAAATGGCAAGCCATTCTTTCGTTTAATGGTTTAAAAAAATCTTTTTTGTAATATACAATATACGTACCTGTATTTATATCTGAATATGGATCGATAAAATAGGTATTCTCTCCATCAAAAACTTTAGCATGAAAACCAAAAACGGTATAATCTAATTTTGCTGTGATTAATGAATTTTCTTTTGCAATGGCAGTATAGGTTTTTATTTGAGGGTATTTATCAGCTAATGGTTTTTCCATCATTGGACACTCAAACACATTAAAATCCATCAGCAAGCCTTCTGGAGTGGGCAATGTGATTGTAGCGAAATTTCCTGATTCTTCAGTAGGAATATACGCTTGTAATAATTGAAAATCGGCCGCATTTAAATGAGCGATGCTGTATTTCAAGGGAATAATTTTTCGAGTGCCATCTACTTTCACATTGTTTGATGCTGAAATCGTCCAATTATTTTTCGCCTCTACAACGTGTGTTAAACAAATCACAGCTACTAATACCAAAATTGTTATTTTCTTCATTTTTTTTATTCTATTTTTTATTTAATTTCTTTCGAAAGCTTCTTTTTTAAAATTCGGATCGTTTTTTGAGTAACATGCGTAATATGTTTTTTTATTAAAACTTACTGGTGTTACAAAAAATGTTTCTTGGTTATAGGTAAGCATCATTTTTGTAGAAACTCCATCACAATCAATACGCCCTGCATTTAATTGATTCGATTTTTCATAAATTCTGAATGACATTAAATTTGGATACTTGGCTTGTAAAACAGAATCCATGGTAGTCACTCTTTCAATCGTAAATTCTACACAATCAATCATTCGATCACTGTAAATAGGCACTTTAATTTTATTTTCGCTTTTTTCAAAGGGAATTGTTTTCAAGTAATCTTCTAATTCTTTCTCTTGAATAGTTACTAATCGATAATTTAATGGAGCTTGAAAATTGGAGGGAAATTGAAATCCTTTAACCATGTTCAAATACCAAGTGGGCATACCGTAATCGGTATTACATAACATTAATGAACTCGTTGTTACATTGGTTTGAATGGTTGTAGGTGAAGCAGCAACAACTTCTTGGGTCGTTTTTTTTTGTTGTACTTTCTTTTTCTTTTTATTAGCTTCTGAACTGAATGCAAATAAGAACAGCATTGAACACGTTAACACAAAATATTTCATGCTCTAAAAGTAACATTATATGTTTAAATTCAAGCTAATCCCTATTCAAAATCGGTAAAAATTGAGGTAAATGAGGCTTTTTCTCGGGATTTTGTAAAAACATGCCAATTGCCTTTATATTGAATATCATAAGGCACCAAATTCGTACCCATATTTTTCAATTTCACTTTCATAACTACATTAAAATCATAAAAAAAGGTTTTATAACTCAATGAATAGTCTCTGGCAATAATTGCATAATCACTTGCTCGAAACCATGTTTTCAATTCATTGATCACGACTTCATCAGTATATTCTTTTTTAGGGATGGCATTAAAAACATAACACGAATCTCCAAAATAATCTTGTTTGCTTAATTTAAAATCATATTTATTTCTGAATGGTTCTTCAAAAATAGCCACATTATCTCCTATTCCAGGAATTCCAGCAATTCGTTTTCCTGGATTAAAAATTAACAGCCTCAATTGTTCCTCATACTTAGCAGACCCTTTTTGTTTAGCATTTCCTACAATATTATTGGCTCCGCAAACGGTGCCTTTTGTAAAAAATAAATGCTCATACAATTTAGCGGTATAATAATTTAATTCTTTTTTTTTGGTAAAATAATCACCCGTTATTTTTTCTTTTTCAACGAGCATATTTCTACAATTATGTTGAACAATTTGTTTTGTCAAACTATTGTATGATGCTTTAATAGCATCCCTTTTATCAACAATTTCAATATCATTATACATAGTAAAACTATGCAAGCGAAGTGTTTTAAACGCTTTATAAAACGTCGTATCATTTTTTACTCTATCTATAAATAAATTGACATCAAATCCTTTTCTAACTTCTTTTATCATAACATCATCAAAGGTGATCCCTTGATAAATTTTGTCGGAAGTTAGTTGTGCATTCGCGTTGTCTGAAAAAAATAAAAGACATCCAACCATTATTACAGGCAGATACTGTAATTTTAATTTATAATTTTTCAAACATGAGAAAAAAACTTTTTCTTTTAGCAATTTCATTGATTTTTTTTATCTATCAATCCAAAGCGGCGTCTTTTTTGCGAAGCGATACTTTAGATATTCGCAAAACTATACTAGTTTTTGATATTACAGACTTTGCAAGTAAAAATATATTTGCCAAAGCCACGTTAAATATTCAAGCTAAAAAAAACAACGTGACTCAATTGCTATTTGATTTAGAAGGATTGATGGTGGATAGCGTTTTCGTAAATGGAACAAATACTGCATTTACGCATACTGGCATGACCTTAGCCGTTAATAATTCTGTGATGAATTTGAACGACACGGCATTGGTGGACATTTATTATCATGGCATTCCAATTGCTGATGCCACATGGGGTGGTTTTTCGTATGTGGGTAATTATGCCTTTCAAATGGGTGTAGGATTTAATGCACAACCCCATTCCTTTGGCAGAACATGGCATCCTTGTTTTGATAATTTTGTGGAACGATGTGCGTATGAATTTTTTGTTACAACAACCAATGATAAAATGGCTGTTTGTAATGGCCTATTGTTGGATTCGACATTAAATGCAAATACAACCAAAACATGGCACTGGAAATTGGATGAAGAAATTCCAAGTTACCTATCAGCAGTGGCAGTATGCAATTACATTTTTGTGAAACAAGTTTTAACTGGCAACAACGGAAATACAGATGCACTCATTGCTTGTGAGCCAGCTGATACCAATAATGTGATAGGTTCATTTGCGCATTTGCAAAAATCTTTTAGCATGTTAGAAGAAAATTTTGGAACCCACTCTTGGCCAAAAGTTGGCTACAGTTTAGTCCCATTTAATTATGGTGCTATGGAACATGCCACAAATATTCACATTGGAAAACCGTTTATTGATGGCACTTTAAATTACGAAACCTTAATTGCTCATGAGCTTTCTCATCATTGGTTTGGCGATTTAATTACTTGTAGCAATGCAGGTGATATGTGGTTAAATGAAGGATTTGCTAGTTATTGTGAATTTTTACATCAAGAATATACGTATGGACAAAAAAGTTATTTGCAAGCCGTAAGAGACAATCATTACACCGTCTTAAATACGGCTCATTTAAACGACAATGGTTACAGAGCCATTGCCAATATGGATAGTAATTATACGTATGGCACTACCGTTTATTTAAAAGGCGCAGATGCCATTCATACATTGAGAAGTTATATGGGTGATAGTTTATTTTTTAATGGACTCACTTCTTTTTTAAATGCGAATAAATTTAAAGCCGTTTCGAGCAACGACTTAAAAAATTATTTAAGCACTTATTCAAACATCAATTTAACAGACTTTTTTGATAACTGGATTTTTGAGAAAGGCTTTACACATTTTTCTATTGATTATTATAAAGCAACAAAAAATGGAAGCAATTATGATGCAGAAATTTATTTGCGTCAACGAAAACATAAATCGAGTAATTATTATGCCAATGTTCCTTTAGAAATTGGTGTATACGACTCATTATGGCAATTGCACATTTATAAGACTGTGTTTAATGGACATTGTATGCAGTTTAATATTTCTATTCCTTTTGAACCCAAAATGATTGTAGTTGACCCAAGCTCTAAAATTAGCGATGCCATTACGGAAGAAACGTTAGTGATCAAAACTACTTCACAAAAAATTTTTTATAAAGCAAATTGCATCATTCAACCCAAAGCATTTGCAAACAATAATGACAGTTCTTTAATTAGAATTGAACATAATTGGATTGCTCCAGATCGTTTTAAAAATCAAGCAAATACAAATGGATATGTTTTAGCAGATTCTCGTTATTGGAAAGTAGATGGTATTAATTTAGAGAATATGCTAGGCAATTTATCATTTTCATATTTTGGAGGTGGCGCTAATATAGCTTGGGATAGTTCTTGGGTAAAAAACACCGAAGATTCTATTCGATTATTTTACAGAAAAGATGCAACTCAAGATTGGGCTTTTGCAAATGATAGCATGAAAACAGGTTCTATAACAGATAAAATTGGAAGTGGATTTGCAAAAAAAATAAAAGCCGGTGAATATTGTTTTGGAATAAAAAGAAGCTATTATATCGACCCATTAGTTTCTGACTTATGTAGTTCATCAACAAACGTAAATTCTTACCAAAAAGAAAAAGATTTAAACGTTTATCCTAACCCAACATCTAGTCAAATTACCATTGAATTTCCTAATTCAATAAATACAAAATCGTTGATTGAATTATTTGATTTAACAGGGAAAAAAGTATTGAGTGTAAAACAAACTATTCAACAAAAAACTACGATTAATTTACCTCGATTACCTCAAGGCATTTATTCATTAAAAGTGACCGCCAATGATATAGTATATTTTGAGAAAATGGTGATTGAGTAATTTCATATCTATTTCATCACAATAAACTCCTCACCAAAACCTTCCTCATTTTCTAGCAAAATATCAAACAAATTTTTACCATACATTTTATACAATGAAATAATATTATCATGTCGTTCTTGTAATGAATTATTTGGAAACAAATTTTCTTTTATAAAAGCAATTTTCGAATACGTATCTACTTCTTTTCGTTTAATGTGTGCTGCAAATTTCTCATGAATCCGATTGACAATATTTAAATTCTTTTGTCGATGGGCTTTCACACTTTCTTCTAAAGGCATCGATACAGTAGTCGCTAATTGAACCATTTCATTTAACTGCAGTTCAATATTTTTTTCAAATGCTTCTAACTGGTGAATGACATTGTTTTTTGCTAATAATAAATTATTCAATTCATTGGTTGGAATAAATAATTGATCCAAAGTCAATCCTAATTTGTCAATTTGAGCAGATGATTTTTCATCTATAAACAACAAGGAATTTCTCAAAAACAAAACTGGAAATTGAACATCATAATGAGCAAACAAATCTTTCAATTGCATCCAATAAGCCAATTCTCCTCCACCACCAATAAAAGCAATGTTTGGCAAAATGGTTTCTTGATACATTGGACGTAAAATCACATTGGGTGAAAAATGTTCAGGATGATTTTCTAATTCAACCAACATTTCTTGCGCCGTAAATTTCAAATCAGAATTGACTACCTCATAAATACCCTCCTTTAATTCGATTCGTTCACGGTACGAATTGTATTTTTTATGAAACAAATTTAACTCCCGTGGTTTGGCTTGTCCATGATAATTGACCGATAATTTATCAATCGTTTTTGAAACAATTTTAAACGATTGTTGGTGCAATAATTCATCTTTTAAAACGTCTTTATACAACGATTTCAATCGAGGCTCATTTCCATCAATGCAAACAATTCCAAATCGTCCCATGAGTTCATTGACAATGTAACGTGTGGCATCTGCTAAATTTTGATTGGCTTTGTACGCGTTTTGAAAAATAGCCAACAACTCTTTTTCGTCTTCAATTCCAGTATTCAAATATTTTTTTATTTCATCAATAATTGGAACTAAATCTGCTGTATCCATTTCGCCACAACTCCCCTGTTGATTGGTTTGCCATTGATATTTTTTACCCAATAAATTAAAGGCTCCAATCTCCTCTAAATCATTATCCTCACTTCCTATAAAAAAAATGGGAACAAAACTATTGGCAGGAAATAATGCCTTGCATTCATTGGATAGTTTGATGGCATGAATGATTTTATAAATGAAATATAAATAACCGGTAAAAATACTGGGCTGATGTGCAGTGCAAATGGAAAATGTATTTTCTTGTAAAAGGCTTTCTATGTTTTGTTGAACAAGTTCTGAAACGTTCAAATGTGCATATTGACTCTTTAAAACATCCACTAAAACAATTCTTTTTTCTAGACTGAATTGTTTTTCTTCCATCGCTTTTTGAATTGAAATTTCAGAAGGAAAATCGGAGATAAATTCCTTTAATTTTTCATCCCGATTGACATAATCATTCACCAATGAAGAGAAAGAAGCGGTATGCGCAATTTTTATGTTATGTTTTGTCAACGTCATGAATTTATTGTTTTACCATCAATCATCGTTAAGGCTCTGTCCGACAAATCAGCTAATTCTTGATTGTGCGTAACCATTATAAATGTTTGACCTAATTGATTGCGCAAGTTATTAATAATATCGAAAATGGCTTTCGAATTTTGACTATCTAAATTACCAGTTGGTTCATCTGCCAACACGATTGCAGGATTATTGATTAATGCTCGAGCAATGGCCACTCGTTGTTGCTCACCGCCCGATAATTCATTGGGCTTGTGTTCAACTCTATCTTTTAAATTCAAAATTTCTAATAACTCCATCGCTTTTTTCATGGCTTCTTTTTTTCCTAAGCCAGCAATCCAAGCCGGAATACACACATTTTCGATGGCAGAAAACTCGGGCAGCAAATGATGAAATTGAAATACAAAACCAATTTTTTGATTTCGAAACAAGGCCAATTTCTTTGCCGACAATTCAAAAACATTGGTATTATCTATCAACAAGGTGCCAGAATCGGGCTTTTCTAAGGTGCCTAAAATGTGCAATAACGTACTTTTGCCAGCGCCTGAAGCGCCCACTATACTTACAATTTCGCCTTTATTAACCTCCAAACTCACCCCCTTTAAAATGGGGAGCGAACCATATGATTTTATAATGTTTTTTGTGCTTACCATACTGCAAACATAAAGATTTGGTAGTTATAAATTAAATGTTACATTTGCGAAAAATAGTTAAACAATTTAAAACGATACAAATATGTTTTGGAGTTTAGAATTAGCCTCTCATTTAGAAGAAGCACCATGGCCTGCTACGAAAGACGAATTGATTGATTACGCAATCCGTTCTGGAGCCCCAATTGAAGTAATTGAGAATATTCAAGAGTTAGATGATGAAGTTGAAGTATATGAAGGTATCGAAGATATTTGGCCTGATTATCCAACACAAGACGACTTCTTCTTTAACGAAGATGAATATTAATCTCTACAAAAAAGTTTAATGACTAAAAATGCTTCTTGTTTAAGAAGCATTTTTTATGTCTATCATAAAAAACAGGATCACTCCCAATTTAAAGGCAATTGATTGAATCAATAAAAAAAGCGAACTGTACCGTTCGCTTTTTTTTATAAAGATAATTTTGATTTTAAAATTCGTAAAAATTCTCGAAGCGGTTGTATCTATCTTCTTCTGTTAAACTAAATATGTAACCCAACTGTACACCAAACGTTTTATTTCTATTGATTGTAAATTGTGGGTTTAAATCAGTTGTGCTGATATCATAAAATGCTACACAATACATGCCTTTTTTCAACTCAAATCCTGCTTTTAGTTTAACCCCAGCATTCCAAGGTTTCATTTGATCTGTATACATGTTGGTCCCTACTTTTAATGGACCGCTTTCGATATTTACACCATTGCTAGAAAAACTGTATGATGAAAAAATCAATTTTTCTAAATACACTCCAGCCCCTGCAATTAAATAGGCCCCTTTCACATCCAATTTGCCTACCAAAGTAACTGGCATCGACACATAACCTAATTTTGCATTGTATTCTTCTGAAATATTGATGCGTTCTGTTTTGAAATTTCCACCTCGTTGTGTGTATAATAATTCAGATTGTAAGCTGATGTTTTTACTTATCGTTAAATCGGTAATCAATCCTAAATTCAATCCTAATTTGGTGGTAAATACATCATTGTAACGATATGTATTTGATTTAAATATTTGTCTATTAAAATTTAAACCACCAATAGGGCCCATTCGAAATTGAGCAAACCCTAGTTGCGAAATAAAAACAATCGCTATAAATGATAAAAATATCTTCTTGAACATCAATCCTATTTTGGTGTGAAAATAAACTATTTTTTTGAGAGTATTGATTTTTTGAGAAAAATATGCATATTGTTACAATTTATTTTTGAGATTTTTTACTATTTCAAACATATCTTTAGTAAAAAAAGAGGCTGCCTTTTAAGACAACCTCTTTACTGATTTATATATATTATGTATTACTCTACCGTAATGGTTTTGGTTCCAATTCTCACCATGTCAAGAACAAAGACATTCAACTAAATCAATATTATTTGACTCTAGCTGTCGATTATTACTCCGCCACCCTGTGGCATCCACCCTATTCAGAGTACCAACAGTTCCTGTTCGATACCATCTCCAAGATGCATGCGGAAGGCAATAGTTACATCAAAATAGCCCAATGGATGAATCAGCAGGGACACCTGACCCCAAGAGGGTCTATCTTCAAGCCCAACCACGCATGGTCTATTCATATGAAGAAGAGTAAGAGCATCGACAGATTTGCAAGATCATACCAGCCAGAGATCATCGATATTGGCGTTGACATTATTTAGTAGAACCATCTAGTTGTGCTTTCGCTTTGCGAACCTTGGTAATCGTGGTTTTGGAACAGGATACAATCTTTTCTATCTCTCTTACTGGGTAA
>CANHNT010000059.1 GCA_947461985.1 Bacteroidota bacterium
GAAAAAGTATTGACTCAAATTAAAATAGATGCCGTAACGGAAAAGATTTTATTAGATAAAGAATTAACATTGGAAAGCGTTATTGCCAAAGATGAAATTTTATTTTTAAAACCAACAGCTAATTTAAGCACCGGTGGCACATCAACTGATGTAACCGATTATGTGCATCCGAATAATATATTTTTAGCAGAAAGAATAGCCCGAATTATTGGTTTAGATATTTGCGGAATTGATATTATGGCATCTGATTTATCGACTCCACTGGAAGAAAATGGAGGGGCTGTTTTAGAAGTAAATGCTGCACCTGGTTTCAGAATGCACATTGACCCAAGCGAAGGTTTAGCTCGTAATGTTGCAGAACCTGTCATAGATATGTTATATCCTCCAGGAAGTTCGGCTCGTATTCCTATCATTGCCGTTTCTGGTACCAATGGGAAAACAACCACTACCCGATTAACTGCGCATTTAGTAAAAAACATGGGACACAAAGTTGGTTTCACAACCAGCGAAGGAATTTATATTCAAAACCAAATGATGGTCAAAGGCGATTGCACAGGCCCAGTAAGTGCAGAATTTGTTCTAAAAGATCCAACGGTTGATTTTGCAGTATTGGAATGTGCAAGAGGTGGCATACTTCGTGCTGGTTTAGGTTTTCATAAATGTGATATTGGAATTGTAACCAATATCAGTGCTGACCATTTGGGTTTAAGTGGAATTGAAACCGTTGAACAATTGGCAAGAGTTAAAGCAGTGGTAGTGAAAAGCGTAATTAAAGACGGCTATGCTATTTTAAACGCAGATGACAATTTGGTATATGGCATGAGAGAAGGTTTGGATTGCAAAATTGCGTTGTTTAGCATGAGCTCAAACAGCAAACGAATTAAAGAACATTGTGATAAAAATGGCATTGCTGCTATTTATGATGAAGCGACAGATTGGATATATATTCAAAAAGGTGCTTGGAAAATTCAAATTGAAAAAGCACATCAAATTCCATTGACACAAGGTGGTAAAGCGTTGTTTAATGTATTGAATATTATGCCAGCTGTTTTGGCTGGATATTTAAGGGGTTTCACAGTAGTGGACATTCGTCAAGCTTTGGGAACATTTATCCCAAACCCTGCACAAACGCCTGGTAGAATGAATTTATTTCAATTTAAAAACTTCCAAGTATTGGCAGATTATGCGCACAATCCTGCTGGTTTTGCAGTATTAAAACAATATGTAGACAAGACAACCGCTTCTAAAAAAATTGGATTAATTGCAGGCACAGGCGACAGACGCGATGATGATATTCGTGAACTAGGCATAATTGCGGCTTCTATGTTCGATGAAATTATTATTAGACAAGATAAGCACCTTCGTGGTCGTTCTGAAATAGAAATCGTTGAATTATTGAAAGAAGGAATTTTCAGTATCAAAAAAGATATGAAAGTCACCGTTATTTTAAAAGAATTAGAAGCGATTGATTATGCAATTGAACATGCCACTAAAGATTGCTTTATCGTAGTTTGTAGCGATGTGGTTACTGATGCATTAAAACACATTCAAGACTTGAAAAACAGCGAAGATTTACAGTAAATGCTTCCTATCCTTTCAGTTAAATAAAAAAAACCTCCTTCTCTTTATTCAGAAGGAGGATTTTTGTTTGTGCTATAAAATTAATTTGCATAAAAAGAAGATTATTATACGGATACAATTTACTTTTGATAGATTATGACATTAATAGGGAAAATTACTTCAGTACATGGTGTAAAAGGAGATATTGTTTTATCACATCAATTGCCATTGGATTTTGATACTGATTTATTGGATGCAATTATGATTGAATTAAATCCAAATAGCTTTATTCCTTTTTTTATAAAAGAAAAAAAAGAAACCCATGATGATGAAATGTTGCTTACATTAGAAGAAATTGACAACAGAGAAGAAGCTAAAAAAATATTGAATAAAAATGTTTTTGCACCTCCCACTTTAAAAATAGAAATCAAAAACGGAAACCGATGGACAGATTTAATTGGTTTTAGTTTATATGATCAAAACAATTTAGAAATCGGAAAAATAGCAGATGTTTATATAAATGGAGATCAAATTTTATTGGCTGTTAATTACAAAGAAGATGAAATTTTAATTCCTATTTCAGATGAATTAATTTTAGCCAATGAACCCAAACAAAAGAAAATTACACTTGAAATAGCCGACGGTTTATTAGAACTTTAAAGAGCAATATGAGATTTGATATTATTACCTTAATGCCTGAATTATTGGAAAGTCCTTTCAATCATTCTATTTTAAAACGAGCCAAAGAAAAAGGTTTACTGAATATTCATTTGCATCAATTAAGAGAATATGCAATTAATAAACATGGACAAGTAGATGACATGCAATATGGTGGTGGTGCTGGTATGGTTATGATGTGCGAACCACTGAGTAATCTGATTGAAAAATTAATGTCTGAAAGAAGTTATGATGAAATTATTTATTTAACGCCCGATGGAAAAAACTTTCATCAAAAAATAGCCAACACCCTTTCATTAAAAGAAAATGTACTGCTTATTTGTGGTCATTACAAAGGCATTGATCAACGAATTAGAGATTTATATGTTACCCTTGAAATTTCAATTGGCGATTATGTATTAAGTGGTGGTGAACTTGCTGCGGCTATTTTAGTTGATAGTATTGGCAGACTCATTCCTGGCGTTTTAAATGATGAAACTTCGGCCCTTACTGATTCTCATCAAGATGGAGTGCTTGCTCCACCTGTATACACAAGACCTGCCGAATTTAAAGGATTAACGGTACCAACAGTTTTACTCAGTGGAAATTTTAAGCTAATTGAAGATTGGCGACAAGAACAAGCGCTTAAAAGAACTGAAGAAAGAAGACCAGATATGATTTAATAATAGCATTTAATATAAAAACCCGTTTAGAATATCTAAACGGGTTTTTTAATATTTATTTTTTGAGTTAAACAAAATTGCTCACAACCCAATAAGTTAAAGCTGCTACTACTGCACTTACAGGTATGGTTAATATCCAAGCCCAAAGTAAATTAATTGTAACACCCCATCTTACAGCGCTTAATCGTTTAGTAGCTCCTACCCCAATGATTGCCCCAGTAATCGTGTGTGTTGTTGAAACAGGAATTCCCATTTGCTCCGTTAAAAATAAAGTTGTTGCACCAGCTGTTTCAGCACAAACGCCTTCTAATGGAGTTACTTTAGTAATTTTAGTTCCCATGGTTTTTACAATTTTCCAACCACCACTTAAGGTTCCTAAACCAATGGCAGCATAACATGCAATCGGAATCCAATCTTCACTCATTGCAGCACCAATATCGTAATAGTTTCCGTTAGCAACCAAAGCAGCGGCAATAATTCCCATTACTTTTTGTGCATCATTTCCTCCATGACCAATACTGAAACCAGCACTACTTAACAATTGTAGACGTTTGAAAACGTTCGCTTGACTACGAGCAGTAGGTTCTCTCATATTTTCGCTGTAAATAAAAGTTAGAATAAATATGATTAATCCACCAATCATAAAATAACGAATAATTTTGTTATCGCTGTCTGCAATTACTTTTTGAATATCCTTGTGAATATTCATTTTCATTTCCTTTTTAAATTTAATTGCTTCAGACGGATTCATGTTTTGTTTGACAACCATAATCGCAATCATTGAATCAAATCCAACTTCGTAATATTTTTTAGTGAATGGTTTTAAACTATCAACAGAATTTTTAGCAAATTTATACTCAATATATTTAGTTGAATCTCTTAAGGTAACTGCTTTTAATTGATCAGTTTTAAAATATGCATTCAATTTATCTCCAAAACGACTCGTAATTGTCGTTTTCATATCCACGTTATTTTCAAGCTGTGTGGCTACCCAATCGGCTCCTTTTGTTTCATATTGATGAATAAATGATTTCGAAACTTCTAATGCGTCAGTAGCTTTGTCAACTTTTACTTGAGCTTCGTTAATTTTCTTTTTTATTTCAGCTTGTATTTCAGGATTTTTTTCTTTGTTTAATTTAATAGTTTCGTCGGCAACAATTTTAGAATTTTTATCGATTCTGTAAAATTTTGAAACGTTGTCGATAATTTTTGTTTCTTGAAAATTTTGAAACAAAAACCAAACTCCAATTGCCAATAATGCCAAAATACCACTTTTGACCCAAGTATTTCGGTGTATCATAACCAAGGTAAAAAACATGGAAATAAACATCCCTATTAATGGTGCTAATATAATAAATGCAATTGTTTTCCAAATTTTGGCACTGTCAACTATTTGTTCAATGTCTAATGATGAATCTTTCATCCAAGCTGCTGTTAATGCAGCACCTGCAAAACCTCCAATTAATGTGTGAGATGAAGAAGATGGGATACCAAACCACCATGTGAGTAAATTCCAAAAAATGGCGGCTATTAATCCCGAAAATATTACGGGCAGCGTAATATATTCTTTAAAAACAGTTTTACCAATGGTATTTGCTACGGCATGGTCTTTAAAAATAAAATAAGCAACCACATTGAAAAATGCCGCCCATAGCACGGCTTGAAAAGGAGTTAATACTTTGGTAGAAACGACTGTAGCAATTGAGTTTGCAGCATCATGAAAGCCGTTGATATAATCAAATATCAAGGCAAGAATAATTATTATCAGTAAAAATGTCATTATTTAATTTTGAATGTTTTATGATGAATACTTAATAATCTGACATGCATTTTTATTTAAAAAAAGAGTATCATACTATTAAGAAAATCGGCTAAAAATTAGGCATATTTAATCACGATGGATTCAATAACATTGGCTGCATCTTCGCATTTATCAGTAACAATTTCCATTACCTGATAAATTTCTCTTTTCTTGATAACTTCTTTAGCATCTGGCTCAGTATCAAATAATTTTTCGATACTCATATCATAAATATCATCTGCTTGATTTTCTAAACTATTAATTTTTACTAATGCACTGGTGATCTTACTTACATTTTTCATATTTCGTAATTCCATAACTGCTCCATGCAATGTTTCCGTAGACTGTGAAATAACTTCCGCCATTTTTTGAAACCCTTGCTCCATCGGATCTACTTTGTAAAAATTAATTTTTTTTGATGCAGAATAAATATAATCCGCTACATCATCTAAAGCACTTGCAAGTGCGTGAATGTCTTCTCGATCAAAAGGCGTAATAAAATTTCTACCTAATTCAGTAAAAATATCATGTGTATTTTCATCATTGGCATGTTCTAAAGCTTCTAATTGATTGATAATTTCTTGACGGTCATTAAAATCGGGTGTATTTACTAGTTCTTTTAATTTTTTACCCATTAATGTATTGGTTTCAACTACTTTTTCAAATAGACCATAAAAAACTCTATCTTTTGGTTGAAATAATTTTAGAATCGATGTTAAGCTCATTATATTTAATTTTTTGCAAAGTTGCATTTTTTTCCATGTTTTTATCTTAAAAAATAAAACATAACAATATGATAATATTTAATTCACATTGAAATTGTATAGAATTTAAATTAATAATAATTTGTTAATATATACTATTGAATGTCCATAAGCAATTTATTATCCTTTACAATAGAAAAAACAAAAAATAAACTAATAATTTGGTAGTCATTAAGCTAGATTGAACTGCAATCAAATTAATGAAATAAATCATAAATGCTTTAATTAGTGTATCAAAAAGAATTTAAAAATCAATCCTTTAAAATGCATTCGTAAAAATGAAACAACTAAGTTAATTGCTTATGCTGTAGACATAAAAAAACGTCATGACTAAAAAATGATTCTAATAAGCTAAATTTAATTCCTTTTCATAAAATCCAGTTGAACTTATTTCAATTGGGTTTTTTATTTCCTTTTTAATCTCATTTAAATTTATTTCCGGATAAACTAATTCAATTTCAAACTCCTTTTCTGCTCTGCTCTTATACATTGGAACAGTAGGTCTTAAAAATAAATCAAGCATGGTAGGTGATAAATAATTACCTAAAAAACTTCTAAAGTTTAAATACAAAGGAGATACTCGTTCAATGTTTGTATTTGGAGACAATGCCTTCAAATAATCTTTCAACTCATATACCGAATCCATCAAATCATAACAATTATTATAAGCTGTGGGACTCACTTTTAATGTAATTTCTGCTAAGTTTTCAATCGCAATGCTGTACACAATTTGAGAAAACTTTTTAGGAATCACGTATTGCTCCTCAGCCTCATTATAAAACAACGTTTGCAAAGAACATTTCTTTGTTTCATAAGAAACTATTGACTGTGCAGATAAGATAGTAAATGGTATTTCAGACTTTGCTACCAAGTTTTCTATTTCAGCTTTATGTTGCAAAAACAAATTGTCCGAATTGACATATACACCAGGATATGAAAGTAAAATAATGTTTTTAAATTGATTTTTTTTCGCAAAAGCAACCAATAATTCGACATTTTTAACTTCCTTTTTAAACGAATCTAAATAGGAATATTTACTGTAATCCAAAAACGAGTACAACAATGTTTTTGAAGGCGAAATATACAATTGCCGTTCTAAATAATCTAAATCGAAAGGTAGACTGCCGTTTAATTGGGTAACATTTTTTTTTGCATATTTCACAAACTGAAATAACTCTTGCTCGATAGAACTGAATGAATGAATGTATAACATTAATTATTAATATATACTACAAAGTAAGTAATCCAATATTACCTAAATATGAACTATACATTACCGAATAATTAAATTTCAAAATAAGGAGCACAATCTTAGCTGTTTCAAAATGAAACGATTGCCTGCTGTCCACTCCAATCTCTCCCAATGAAACATTGGTAGAGGATTTCCGCTACCATCAGGGCTAAAAAGAAAAATTCGCCAATTCTTAAAATAAATAAAAATGAATACTTATTTTGTTTTATTTTCGTTACCTCTAAATAAGTGAATTCCCAATTAAAAAATAGCAGTGATGAGGCATTAGTCGACATGTATCGTACTTCAAAAAGTACGGATGCGTTTGGGCTATTGTACGAACGTTATTCGCATTTAGTGTATGGTGTGTGCATGAAATATTTAAAAGATGTAGACAATGCCAAAGATGCAAGCATGCAAATATTTGAGAAATTAATAACCGATTTACCTCGACATGAAGTGCAAGTTTTTAAGGCTTGGTTATATCGTGTAGCTCAAAACCATTGTTTAATGATTTTAAGGAGTAACAATCACCTAACAAAATCAGTAGATGTTTTTTCTGAAAACAGTGTGGAATTTGTAGATGAATTACATCTTAAAGTTGAAAAAGAGATTCAGCTAACTAAAATGGAGGACTCCCTAAAGGATTTAAACGAGGATCAAAGACGATGTGTGGAAATGTTTTATTTAGAAAAAAAGACTTACATCGAAATAATGCAAGAAACTGGCTTTAACTTTATGCAAGTAAAAAGTTTTATACAAAATGGGAAACGAAATTTAAAACAAAAAATGAGTGAATCTTAACTAAAATAATGAATGACGTAAACAACATATTTTCATTGAGTAATTGTCTGTCTAAACAGCAGTTGGTTAACTATATTCAGCAAAAATTGGATAGAGATGAAGTGTATTTAGTTGAAAGTCATTTAAACGATTGTCCGTTTTGCAGTGATGCCATTGATGGTTTAATGGAAGCCGATTTAACCGAAATGCAAACAACAATTCAAGAAATTAAGCCCAACCTAATTCATGCTCACATTCAGCATTTACCTTCAGAAAACACCAACACCCAACCAGCTCCGTTAACGATTTCATCGAATAAAAATAAATGGATGATTGCGGCAAGTATATTGTTGTTATTCGGTTTAGGAGGTTACTCAGTTTATTCTTTTGTGCACCATCAAAGCCATGAATTAGCTAAAAATGAAGAACCCAAATCTATTCCTACAGAAGCTAGCTATACGGAAACATCAACACCTAGAAATACAGAAATCGTTCAAATACGGGTTCCTGAAAAAGAAACAAAAAATTTGGATAAAAAAGAAGCAGTACCTGCTCAAAAAGGAGTAAATGCAAAAGTAGTTGTTACCGAAAAAATTCAAGAACAGATACCTGAAGTACAAAAACAAATAGGTGCTGAACCCATGAAACAAATTAAAATTGAGTCTGAACCATTGATAGAAACACAAAATTATCACGATAATTACAGTCAAAAAGAAAGTAAAGCAGATGCAGTTCAAGAAAAAGAATTAGCAATTAGACAAAAAACAAGTGCTGTGGGTATGTCAAACAAAAAAAATGCGCCTCAAATTCAAAACAATGCAGCAAACCAATTAAATTATTCATCAGATAATAATAATAATAATATACAATTTGTTCCATCAGCAATAAGTGATTATGAAAATGGTATCACAAGCTATAACAGAGCAGATTACAGAAATGCTATCCAATATTTAGAACATGCTTTTGAAAATGCAAAAAAAACAGAACAGGAAGATATCGAATATTACTTGGCCATGTCTTACCTAAAAATTGGTAGAGAAAAAAAGGCTGAAAAAATATTTAATAAATTAATGGCAAGCTCAAAATATAAATCGATTATTTTAGAGCAACTTAATAAAACAAAAAAGTAGAATCGGTTGATTCTACTTTTTTTGCGCTAAATCGTTCATTTTTTTATCGCATCATACTATCTACGTGTTCTGTATTTAGCAAATAATATACTCCAGCCAGAATAACTAAAATTAAAATAATCGCTAAAAAAGTAATCGTTCTTTTTTGAGCAGTGTTTACAGCAGCCATTTTATGCATTTCACCTAAACGATTTACGGTTGTTTCCATTTTATTAAAAGCGGTTTCACCTTTAATAATATAGTCATACGCTCCGTTTCGCATACTGTCTAATGCAATATTGATATTATCTTGACCAGAAAACATAATCACTTTTGTTTCAGGGCTTAAATGTTTTATTTCTTTTAAAACTTCTACTCCATTTTTGGCGTTCGCATCAGATGAGCTTAAATGATAATCTAAAACAACAATTTCGGGTTTTAGTTTTTTTACATCAGCCATCGCATCTTCGCCATTTTCGTAGGTTTTCATTTCAAAAATATAGCGCTCTTTTAAATAGTCTTTAATCATTTCTGTTTGCACAGGATCATCGTCAATGACAAACATGTAACGAACACTTTCTAACATAATATTATCTTCAGCCATAAAATAATTTTTTTGTAAAATACAACGATTAATTTAAATGACAAAATTACAAAAGGATTCTGTAAAAATTAAAATGAATATTATCATTTTTTTGAAAGTAAATTGCTTTTACCTTTGTATTAATTAAAATACAAAATTATGAATTCAATACTAGTTCCTACCGATTTTTCCAATGTGGCAGATAATGCACTGAATTATGCTATTTCAATGGCAGATTATTATCAATTAGACATCATTTTATACCATGTGGTGCAAATGAGTGCACCCGATGTTGCTGAGCAAA
>CANHNT010000060.1 GCA_947461985.1 Bacteroidota bacterium
ATTTTTTTATTGTCGTTCCCTACTTTTTCAGTTTGAGCACGTAAGTTTTCAACGACAGCTGCAACCGCTTTATCGATCCCACGTTTCAAATCCATTGGGTTTGCACCAGCAGCTACGTTTTTAATTCCTTCTGAAATAATCGATTGAGCCAAAACAGTTGCTGTTGTAGTTCCATCACCTGCAGCATCTGCTGTTTTAGATGCTACTTCTTTAGCCATTTGAGCACCCATATTTTCAATAGGATCTTCTAATTCGATTTCTTTTGCAACGGTTACACCATCTTTTGTGATGTGTGGTGCACCAAATTTTTTCTCAATAACTACATTACGACCTTTTGGTCCTAAAGTTACTTTTACTGCATCTGCAAGGGTATCAACCCCTTTTTTCATTTTATTACGAGCTTCAATATTGAAGAATATTTGTTTTGCCATTGTATATTAATGTTTAATTGTTAATTATTAATTATTTTGTTTAGGGTTTAGCAGTTTAGTATAAAATTGCCAACTGCCTATTACCTATTGCTTATTTGTTGTATTTCCTGACAACCGACAACTGACATCCGTCAACTCTCTTAGATGATTGCTAAAATATCGCTTTCTCTCATGATTAATAAATCTTCCATTTCAAGTGCAATTTCTGTTCCTGCATACTTGCCATATAAAACCATATCGCCCACTTTTACCGTCATTGGTTCATCTACTTTACCAGAACCTACTGCAATTACTGTTCCACGTTGTGGTTTTTCTTTTGCTGTATCAGGTATGATAATTCCACCAGCTGTTTTGGTTTCAGCTGCTGCTGGTCTAACAATTACACGGTCGTGTAATGGAGTAATGGATACTTTTACTGCTGCTTTGCTTGCTTTTGCCATTTGTTTATTTTTTAATTTTGAAAAAATGTATGTTTGTTACCCTTATTATCATGAAATGTGCCAAAACGACAATTAAGCCATTTTTACAGACGTGCATAAAATAGGCTGTCTTTATTGACAAATAGTATTGACATTTTAGCATAAAAGAGGCTTTATGATTGTGTTTTCTAGCCTTCAAAACCATTTCATTTTTATGTGTACCCATTCTATCCATCTTTGTTTGCATTACATAATTTTATAATACAAATTTTATATCGGTGTATGTATTTAAAAATCGAACAGCATTATGCTATATTTGTGACTTAAACATTTTTCATGTCTATAATAAGCGAACTTTTACATTATACAGCAGCGATTCATTTTTCTGAAACAGAAGAAGTTGTTTATTTGCCCACCCAAATTGGAAACCATATTATTCCAATCAATAACGAAAATGTAGATATAGATGCGATTGATGTAATTGTTGTTGGTTGTGGTGAGCTGAGAGGACAAAATAGTAAAATGGATTACAGCAAGGGTCCTAATTGTATTCGAAAAGAGTTGTACAAATTACATTATTGGCACGAAGATGTTCGCATAGGGGACATGGGAAATATTTTGGAAGGGGCTAAATTAAATGATACAAAAGCAGCATTAAGAACTGTTTTAACGGAGTTGCATAATTTAGGTAAAAAAGTCATTGTGCTTGGTGGTTCGCACGATTTAACATTGCAACAATATGATGTGTACAAAGCTAAACAAGAAATTATTGATTTCACGGTCATTGATATGTTGGCTGATTTAGATGACGTTTCGGAAAATAGATATGATAGCTATTTGATGGAAGCGTTGACGTTTACGCCCAATTATGTTCGTCATTTTAATTTAATTGGTTTTCAAAGCTATTATGTAAATCCTAATTTAATTGAAACCTTTGATAAGCTTCGTTTTGACTGTACTCGTTTAGGAAAAGCTCGTGAAGATTTAGACGAAATTGAACCAGCATTAAGAAGTTCGCATATTGTGAGTATCGATATTAATTCAATCAAATACAGCGATGCGCCGGCTAATAAATTAGGTTCGCCCAATGGTTTTTATGGCGATGAAATGTGTAAACTTACTCGTTTTGCAGGCATGAGCGACACTTTAGGTTCAATGGGTATTTATGGCTATTTGCCCGAATTAGATAATGATCAAATCACGGCAAAATTAATTGCGCAAATGGTTTGGTATTTTATAGATGGAGTTTCGGTTCAAAAACTCGAATGTGCGTTGTCTGAAAAAGACCAGTTTATGGAATATCATATTACATTTACGCACAACAATAGTTTATTTTTGAAATCAAAAAGAACCAATCGTTGGTGGATGCAATTGCCTAATGAATCATTTATTCCTTGTTCCTACAAAGATTATATTACAGCTTGCAACAACGAAATTCCTGAACGTTGGATGAGAGAAGTAGAACGATTGGTATAATGGATGTTTTTATTAAAATAAAATTGTATTTTTATATTCAGAATTAAATGTCATGGTAAAAGAAAGCACAATAACAAAACCATTAAAAAAAGAATCAAAAAAATCATCTATTAAAAAAGAAAAAGAAATTCTTTTTAATGGCAATAATGATTTTAATGAAATTTGGAACAATGTTGAAGATGAACATATTATTGCTTTTAAAAAAAGAATGGAAAAAAATTGGGAAGTAAATATTGAGCCGAGCTACAAAAATGCAAAGTAGAAGTATTGGCGAAAGTAAGTTGTTTATTAAAAATCTAAATTCTTATTTTCAATATAAAGAAAAAAGCATGGGGGATGTTTTACATGCTAAAATTAAATACCAAACAATTATTAATAAGGTTGTTGAAATCTCTAAAATGCCAAATTTCCCTTCCAAAAAAGCAAACTATAGAAACAGCAAAAATTTACACTATTTTGTATTCCAAAAACATCACATACTTTTCAAACTTACTCCAACTCATCTGCAGCTAATGTACTTTGTAGCTTCAAAAAGAATAAAAAAAACATTATAAAAAAACAAATTCCCATGCGATTACTACTATTTATCTACATCGGATTACCTCTTTTTTTAGGTTGGATATTATTTCGTTTAATAATTAAAAAAGAACCATTTGCCAAAGTAAAAGATGCACTTTATACAGGACTTTTTGCCTTTGCATTTATGGGAGGTTTATTTTGGTTTTTAAGTAAATAAAAATTATTTTATGTAACTCCGTTTTTTAAAATTATTTTTACCCCTCATTCATTTTTTAAGAACGTATGAGTAAAAGTAATAAGCAACAAAAACAGGTTCAATCTACCATAAAAACAATGCCTACTCAACAAACTAAACGAGTAGAAAATAGTCAACAAACTGAAACTAATCCTTCAGGTCGATTTAGCTATTTAATTTATCCTCTACTTTTATTCGTATTTAGTATTTTTATTTATAGCAATACCTTTGAACATCGTTTCGTATTGGATGATCATGGGATTATTAAAAACAATAAAATTACCAAAGCGCCCATGTCTTGGGAAAATACAAAAACTATTTTTTCAACGCCCTTGCGTAAAGGTGATTTTTCTGATTTAGAAAACTCATTATATCGTCCGTTTACAAAATTAGTTTTCAATTGGGAATGGAATCAATTTAACGGAGATTCGCATTCATTTCACAAAGCCAATGTGTTCTTTTTTGCATTGACGGTCCTATTTATTTTCTTTATTTTTTATGATGTGTTTAAAAAGAAATGGTTAATTCCTTTTTTAATTGCATTGCTTTTTGCAGCCCATCCCATTCATACGGAAGTGGTGGCGAACGTAAAAAGTTTAGATGAAATTTTAAGCATGTTAGGTATTTTAATTGCCATTCGTTGCATTCAATTGTATCTTTCAAAAGAAAAAATTATTTATCTAATATTGGGAATTGCCGGTTATTTAGTGGGTTCTTTCTCTAAAGAATCAACCGTGGTTGCTGTGGCCATTATTCCGTTATTTATTTACTTTTTTACAAAAGCAAGCATACAAAAAAATGCAATCATTTCTGGCATCATGTTAGTTTGCTCATTGTTCTTTTTATTTGCTCGACACCAATCCTTAAGCGGCTATCCACCTTCAAGCAAAACAAGTCCTTTAGACAATTATATTGTTTTATGTAACCCTGCAGAACAAAAATTTCTTCCTTTAGATTTACAAGAAAAATATAAAAATTCGAATCATTTTGCATCCGCTGTAAATACCTTAGGGGAATATGTGAAAAAATTTGTTTTCCCAAAAACACTGTCTTGCGATTATTCGTATTCAACATTAGAACCTGTTGGGTTTAGCGACCTAGGATTTTTATTATCCTTTATATTTTTTGGAGCCCTTTTTGGCTTTGCCCTTTGGAAACTAAAAACAAAAGAAGCCATTGCATTTGGTATTTTATGGTTCTTTGCGTCGATGTCTATCACATCCAATATTTTTATATTAATAGGTACTTCTTTTGGAGATCGTTTATTATTTATTCCGTCTTTAGGATTAACCATCGCGGTTGTTTTAGCGCTTGCCCATTTCTTTAAAAAAGAAGAAGGTGAAGGATTTTTTGGTGAGATTAAAACCGCTCCTGTCATGGTTGCATTGCTATTAATGTCAATAGGTTTATATAGTTTTAAAACAGTGGAAAGAAACAAAGATTGGGAAACCGATTATCAACTATTTTCTACTGATGTTGAAAATTATCCAAACTCAACACACTTGCTTTTTTACATGGGAAATCATTTATCAAGTACAGAGCGTAAAGAAGTATTGACTTATAAAATGGTCCCTTTGGGCTATTCGCCTCAACAAATTAACGATTCAAGCTTAAAAGAAAATGCTCGTTCCATTTATTATTTATCGAAAGCATTAAGCATTTATCCTGCACTACCAAGCGATGGTTACAATCAATTGGGTAAAGCTTATTTTAATTTGGGCAATTTAGATTCCGCAAAATTCTATTATAAAAAAGCCTTTAATGAAGACTCTACCAATGCCATTTTTATTAATAATTTAGGAACAGGGTTTTATGTTTCAGGACAAAACTTTGTAAAAAAAGCTAGAGAATATCAAGCTGCAGGAAAAATGGATAGCGCACAATATGCATATAATTTAGGCTTACAAAATATTTTAGAATCGAATCAATATTTTATGAAAGCGTATTCGAAAGATACAACCGAGGCAGACTTTGCCAATAACGTAGGTTGTGTTTATGGCGACACGCAACGACCAGACAGTGCCATTTATTGGTTCGCAAAAGCACACCAAGCCGATAGTTTAGATATGACTTCTTTGCAATATTTAGATATGACTTATCGCAATAAAGGCGATGTGCAAATGGCCGATTATTACAAAGCGAAATTGGAACAAGTTAAAAATATTCGAATTCAAACAATGAACCCATAATGGATTTTTTATTAAAAATTGATATTCCTGAATTAACACCCAAACTCAAACATACCGACAACGTATTGTTGATTGGATCTTGTTTTACAGAGCATGTGTTTAATTTTTTACGCAGAAATAAATTTGCTGCTATGCAAAATTCGCATGGAGTTTTGTTTAATCCATTAAGCGTTTGTAAAGCATTAGATGACCTTGTTGAAAACAAAAAATACACTCAAGATGATTTATTTTTCTTAAACGAATATTATCACAGTTGGTTTTTTCATGCTGATTTTTCTTGTTTGCAAGCCAATGACAGTTTGCAAAAAATGAATGATGCTATTTCGGCACAACATCAATTTTTGAAAGAAGCCGATTTTATTTTTATTACCCTAGGTTCATCTTATGCCTATTATTTATTGGACGAAAAAATTTATGTAAGCAATAATCACCGAGCCCCACTCAATCAATTTAGCAAAGATTTATTGAGCATCGAAACCATGACCAATGCATTGACTGCCATGCAAGAAAAACTCAAGGTATTCAATCCCAAATTAAAATTTGTGTATACCGTTAGCCCTGTGCGGCATAGCCGGGATGGGGTGATTGAAAATAACAGAAGCAAAGCACGATTGTTAGAAACCGTTCATCGTCTACCAAACAGTTATTATTTTCCTTCGTACGAATTAGTCATTGATGTGCTACGAGATTATCGTTTTTACGATATCGATTTAGTGCATCCCAATTATCCTGCAACGGCCTATGTTTGGGAACAATTTAAAACAAATTGCATTGAGCCCAATTGTTTTCCATTAATGAAAAAATTGGAGCAACTCCATAAAGCCAAAAACCACAAACCAAAAGACACGAACAGTCAAGCACATCAACAATTTTTAAAAGACCATTTGCAATTGTGCAACGAGTTGAAAATAACTTTTCCGTATTTGAATTTGGAAGAGGAGATGATTTTTTTTTTAGGTAGTTAAGGTCTGTAACAATGTGCATCGGAGTTGTGTCACTCACTTCAAGGTCACGGATTTTCTTCAGCTTCCTGTTTCTTTATTCGGGATTCCTTACCATTTTAATAAAAGCCAAAGGCTTTCAAAGAGCAGGTTTGGGGTTAGCGTATTTACGAAACTGACGCTTTGGTCGGTTGAAGTAATCTAAGGTTGATTCATGCTGACGTTCGTATGTTCACGAACCTTTTTAAAAAATGAATAGTTTCGTAGCGCAATAATAGAGTCGATAAAATATAAAAAAACGCAGCGTCGTGAAGCACAGACGCTGCGTATAAAAAAAGCCTCTCAAAAAGAGAGGCTTTTTGATAATATATTTTATATGATTAGAAGTGTAATGTTAAGTTCATAGAAGTAGAACTTACATTTCCAAAGTTAATGTTTGAAGTAGATTTACCTTTAACCTCAACAGTTCCTAATTTGTAGTTAGAAGCACCGTTTGCTGCAACTTGCAAGCCATAGTTGTATTGTGCACCAATTGACATTTTAGGGAAAATGAAATATTCAGCACCAATAAAACCATTTACACCTAAATTAATGGATGTTCCAGCATTAAAAGTACCATTTGCTACAGCGTTGTTTGTTTCACTCCATTTTAGAGAAGAAAAACCAACCAATGCATCAGCACCATAGAATCCTTGTAATCGTGTAGAACCTCTTCTCCACTCTTTACCTAATCCAAGATTTAAATTTAATGCTGAAGCTTTGTAAGTAGCGAAAGGGATGCCACCTGGAACTACACCACCAGTTAAATTATTACTTCCAAAACCTACATTCGCAACGACTCTGTATGCCGATTTCGCATCAATGAATTTTTTTCCAACCAAAGAGTTCGCTGTAACATTTCCTAAAGTGGGTGCAGCGTTCAATGGATTGCCATTAAATAAATTTCCTACATAATTGAAAACACCAGTTGCATTGAAGCTAATAGCCCAGTCATTCGCTTCTGGTAAATAGTTTTCTCCTTTTTTTGATTTCAAATCTTGAGCGTTAGCAAATCCAACTGCCATAATCGCTGCCATTGTTAAAATAATTTTTCTCATGTTTATTTTTTTTATTTAAAATTTAGATTCAAATATACTATAATTTGTTAATAAATATATTTTTTGATCTTTTTTTTTCTGCTATTTTTTACAAAAAATCGAAGCAATTATAATCAAGCAGATACACCATGAAAGCAATATTTCAATGTTCCAAATAAAATAAAACCTATCCATAGATTTCCTATATTCTCGTAAGTCTATGGCTGATATACATTTTATCTCTACCAATATGTTATAAAAGATTTGTTGGCTTCACTCTATATTTCGGTAGCTATCGATTATTTGTAGCGCAGTGCCTAATATAAAATAATAAAGAGGAGTTATATTTTACTCACTAAAACCGTTGCATGAGCAACAACGCCTTCTTGTCTGCCCACAAAACCAAGGGTTTCGGTAGTAGTGGCTTTTATTGAAATTAAATCAATACCAATCTGTAAACAATCGGCAATGGCTTTTTGCATAGCCTCAACATGCGGTTTTATTTTAGGCAATTCTAGGCAAACAGTGCTGTCGATATTAACTACTTGAAATCCTTTTTGGTTTAAAATTTCATTGCTTTTTCGCAATAAAATTTTACTGTCAATGTCTTTAAAAGCATTGTCGTTATCAGGGAAATGCGTGCCAATATCACCAGCATTTACAGCACCTAATAGTGCATCGCAAATTGCATGTAACAGCACATCGGCATCTGAATGGCCCAAAGCGCCTTTAGTATGAGGAATTTTAATGCCGCCTAACCAAAAATCTCTTCCTTCTACCAATTGATGATAATCAATGCCGTATCCTATTCTGTACATAATTGTTTAATTTATTTGTTATAAAAAAAATGCCATGTTTTTGCAAAGCTAAACATGGCATTTTAATTTATTTTAATAATTATTTTTTATTAATCTTATTTCTTAGTACGAACGTCTTTTTTCGTATCTTTTTTGTCCTCTTTTTTAGAGTCTTTCCCGTTTGGTAACAAAATATTATTTAATTTGTCCACATCAAAAACCAAAGAAAAACGAAGGGTGTTCGACAAAGGATTTCTTGAAATGCCCGAACCAGAAGGAACTACATAAGCTAAGTTTAATCCGAACATGCTATATTTTACGCCAACTCCAAGAGATAAAAAGCGACGATCTCCTTTCATTTTTGATTCGTAAAAATATCCTGCACGAGCAAAAAATTGATTTTGATAAGCGTACTCTGCACCAAAGCTCATCATAATTTCTTTTAATTCTTCACTACCACCACCAGATGCATCACTAAATGATCCTAAAATGCCACTCACCACACTTTTACTGTTAATTTTATCCACGTCAATAAAAGTATATTCTTCCGCTGAATCTACATATACCCAATGTGGTGAAGGGGCTAATAATTTATTGGCGTCAATTGCAAACGTTATTTTATTAAATTCATCAATGTTGTAATTATATGCAACTCCAATTCCTAAATTAGTAGGTAAAAAATCTTTACGACCACTGCCATAACTCATTTTGTTTCCTAAATTAGTTAATGACAATCCTGCATTAATAGAAGATGCTTGCCCTGTTTCAGCGTTTGATTTTAATTGTTTTGTATAAAACATACCTAAATCCACTGCTGCTGAAGTTCCAGGTTTGTATGATGAGCTGCTTTGATTGCCTGCTCCATTAATAATGTTGGAGTGAATGATTTTACCAGCAACTCCTATCGCTAAATTTTCAGAAAGTTTTCGTGAGTAACCGATATCAAAAGCAAATTCTCTAGGATTTCCTGTACCGATAGGTAGTGCATTTACATCGGTATAATTGATGCTTCCCAAATTAAAATAACGTAAACCAAAACTTATGGCTTGGTTTTTATTATCATCATCACCAAATTTTGCGTAACCAGAAATGTAGGCTAAAAAAATATCAGGAACTAAATCTTTTAACCATGGAGTGTAGGTAATTGAAACACCGGCTTCTTTTTCTGCCATTGCCAATTTAGAAAGGTTCCAATATTGTGCATTGGCATCTGGACTTATTGCTATACCTAC
>CANHNT010000061.1 GCA_947461985.1 Bacteroidota bacterium
GAAATCAATTGTTGCTTTATGCGTTCCAACTTCTTTTACTTCTTCAGTGATAGAAATACGTTTTCTGTCAATTTCGTATCCTTTTTGTTCTTTAATTGCACGAGCAATTTGAATAGAGGTAACTGAACCGAATATTTTTCCAGAAGTACCTGTTTTAGCACCTACTTTTACTGGAGATGCTTTTAATACGTCTGTTACTTTATTAATTTCACTTAATAATGCAGCTTCTTTTTTGGCTTTTACTTTCGCTTTTTCGTTCGCAATTTTTAAGTTAGAAGGAGATGCTTCAATTGCAAATTTTTGAGGGATTAAAAAGTTACGCGCGTAACCAGGGCGAACTGACACTACTTCATGAGTAGCTCCCAAATTGTCTATATCTTTAATTAATATTACTTGCATGATAATTTTATTTTAAAAGGTCAGTTACGAATGGTAAAATAGCCATCTGACGTGATTTTTTAATCGCTACAGCAACTTTACGTTGAAATTTCATTGAATTACCAGTGATACGACGAGGTAAAATTTTACCTTGTTCGTTCAAAAATCTTTTCAAAAATTCTGGATCTTTGTAATCAATATAATGAATACCCATTTTCTTGAAACGGCAATATTTTTTTGGTCTAATTTCTACACGATTGCTCGTTAAATATTTTATATCTGTTTTTGCCATGATTATGCTTCTTCTTTTTCTGTGTTAGCAATAGGTTTTACTGTCTTTTCTCCACTTCTTTTACGCGCATTGTATGCTACTGCATGTTTATCCAAGCTTGTAATCATGAAACGCATGATAGACTCATCGCGGTTCATTTGAATTTGGAATTTTGCATTTAAAGAAGTAGCTGCTTTATACTCCATAATGTAGTATAATCCAGTTGTTTTCTTGTCAATAGGATATGCAAAAGATTTTAAGCCCCATACATCTTCTCCTACGATTTCACCTTCATTGTCTGTAATGAATTGTTTTAATTTTTTAGTCGACGCCTTAAAATCTTCGTTTGATAATACTGGCGTAAAAATGACCATCAGTTCGTAACTGCTCATGTTTATAGTATTTGTTTTTAAATAATTAATAAAAATCCAATTTTAGCAACTATGTTGGATACTCTTTTAAAGGAGTAGCTAAAAATTGGAATGCAAAAGTAATGTTTTTTCTTTTTCTAAAAAATTTTTTCTTTTCTTTTTTTGGTTAATAGAACCTTGTTATAAATGTGGTTGGATAAAACAATATTAAAATATAAATTCACTTGGAGTAAAATCTAAATACTATTGAACGAAATGTAAGGTCAAATTAGGGTTATCTTAAAAAACTCTAATCTTTAGGTACTTAAATACATGATATGATTAAATTCCTGATCAAGTAGCAAATCAATTAAATAAAAAAGCCGTCTATTAGACGGCTTTTTTATTACTTTTACGCTAAACAATATTAGTGTTTTGCAGCAGTATCAGTTGTAGCAGGAGCAGTTGTAGCTTCTGTTGTAGCTGGAGCAGCAGTTGTAGCAGCTGAATCCATTGTAGCTGGAGTTGCTTCTACTGGAGCAGCAGCTTCTGTTGCTGGAGTTGTTTCAGCAGCTGGAGTTGTTTCAGCAGTTTCAGAACATGATGCGAAGAAACCTAATGCTAATGCGAAAATTGATACTTTTACTAAATTTTTCATTTTTATTATTTTTAATTGTTATGTCTATTAATACCCAAACAGTAAAAAGGTAACCCATTATTTTTAAAAAATAATTAAATATTTTTATTAATAATATATAAAACACTATATTCATTGTGTTTCACGCAAAAAATATTTATTTATTTATTTTTTGAAAAGCTAAAAAAATCATAAAAATTAGCATGAATATATATCATTATATTAAATGTCAAAAAAATGTTGGACTTTTGGGTTACTAAATAGAATAAACGGTATTAATGGGTAGCAATTCTCAATTTAACATGAGTGATGAGTCTTTAATTAGTTCTTTGGCATGTGGTGACACAAAAGCTGTCCAATATATTTATAAATCATTTTATCCTACAATCGAAAAAATGGTTTTTAAAATGAATGGATCGGTAGATGATGCCTATGATATTTTTCAAGACAGTGTAACCATTGTTTATGAAAAAGCAAAGGCAGATGACTTGCATTTAAGTTGTCAACTTTCTACCTACATAGTTTCTGTGGCAAAAAATCTTTGGTTAAAAAAACTTTCTAAAAATAAACGACAATCGGTATCTGTTCTTTACGACGATATGGAAGAATCGGTTGCTGTGGACAGTGACATTAGTCATTTTCACGAATTTGAAAACAATGTAACCAAACTTCAAGATTGCTTTATAAAAATTGGTGAGCCTTGTAATACCTTATTAAAAGCATTTTATGTAGATAATAAAAGTATGCAAGAAATTGCGATCAATTTTGGATATACAAACACCGACAATGCTAAAACACAAAAATATAAATGCCTCAATCGATTGAGAAAATTGTTTTTTAATAAAAATGAAAACGAATTTTTAAATGAACGGACCTATTAATACATACGAACTAATCGAAAAATATTGTCTTGATTTAATGGACGATAGAGAGAAACTTTTCTACGAAATGGAAATTGAAAAAAATCCTGCGTTGAAAAGTGCTGTGCATGAACATAAAACATTGATGCTTTCTTTCGAGCATATGCAAGATCGTGATTTTATACATTCTACACTAGATCATATTCACTCGAGTTCTCGTAGCAATACGGATGCCGTACTTAATCAATTGAAATTACATGTTAATAAATATTGGAAAACAGCTTCAGTAGCTGCATCAGTAGCGTTTATGGCATCCATTTTAACGTTTATGGTGGCTCGTAGTGTTTACCAAAGAGATAATAGAAATTCTGTTATTCAATTAAAGGGCTACATAAATAATATTGAAAAAGAACAAAAAAAAATTAACAATGAAATTGCTAAAGTAAAGAAAAAAGTAGCTCCCGTACCAGAAGGGCCTTCTAAATATACTGGAACGAGTTTTGCCTTGACTCAAAATGGCTATATTGTTACGAATTTCCACGTTGTTGATGGATATTCTAAGATTTTTACATTTACAGCCGACAATGTAGGGCATCAAACTGAGGTAGTGGTAACAGATGCTGAAAATGATTTAGCAATATTAAAAATTACAGAATCAGATTTTAAATTTGGTGCTAAAATACCGTACTCTGTTAAAAAATCGAACCCTTCCATTGCACAACGAATCTATTCGCTTGGTTTTCCAAAAGAAGATATTGTTTACAACGAAGGTTACATCAGTTCAACAACTGGTTTTGAAGGAGACAGCAGTCATTACCAATTAGAACTGCCATCATCATCAGGAATGAGTGGCTCACCAATTGTTGATGAATCGGGTAATATTGTAGGAATTATTTCAGATAAATTATCTCAATCTGAAGGCATTACTTTTGCAATTAAATCTAAAGCATTATTAAATTTAATAAAAAAATTACCGAAAGATTTTAACAGCAACGAAATTGCCTCAAATCAATTAAAAGCAGATTCAAGATCGACTCAAGTAAAAAAAATTCAACCATTTGTATGTGTCGTAAAAGTTTATAATGATTAATTAAAAATCTAAATAGTTAGTAAAAAGCCCTTCAAGGGCTTTTTTATTTTAACAAAATAATGGAATCCTATAAATAATAAATGGCTTGTAGAGTAATATTGAAAATCATACATAACTTGCTACATTGAACTAATATCTCTTTCATATATTTGCAATATATATTTATGAGAAATGTGTTATTTTTAATCGGATTTATTGGTTGTTCAACAACTATGTTTGCCCAAACAAACAGGGATTCGTTAAAGAAACATGTAGTAAAACTAACAAGCTATCCCTTAGCTCGAAATGAAAAACTATTTAATTAAAACACCTACTATTTTTAAAGCGATTTATAATCGTTGTATTTGGCATGTAACAGAACATGCAAACAGTGTATATATTACGTTTGACGATGGGCCACATCCCGTAATTACGCCTTGGGTTTTAACCCAATTAAAAAAATATAATGCCAAAGCAACGTTTTTTTGTCTTGGAAAAAATGTAGTTGAATATCCCGAAGTTTATCAACAAATACTTGATGAAGGACATAGTGTGGGCAATCATACACACAATCATTATAACGGTTGGAAAGTTTCAAATGCGATGTATTTCAAAAATATTAAAACAGCTAATGAAGTGATCGACTCAAATATGTTTCGTCCACCTTATGGAAGAATTACCTTGGCACAAGCAAATGGCATTAAACGCATGCTGCCTAAAAGTCAAATAATTATGTGGGATGTGTTAAGTGGCGATTTCGATACAGAGTTATCACCCACAGATTGTTTGGAAAATGTAATTTCAACAACAAAGCCGGGCTCTATTATCGTTTTTCATGACAGCGAAAAAGCGTTTGGCAGATTAGAATTTGTGTTGCCAAATTTTTTAAAATATTGCCAACAACATGGTTGGAATATGAAAAAATTGCACTTTTAAAAAGGATATCGGAAGACGATTGTTGGACGTCAGTTATTTGATTACAGAAATTTCTTTATCATTTTTAATCAATACAATTCCTGGCTTTTTACCCACTTCAAAACTGCCAAATTGTTCATCAATGCCTAATGCTTTAGCACCAACAGCGGTAATGCTTTGCAATAGTTTTTCAAATGGTATTTGAGGAAAATGTTGTTGAATAATTTTCATTTCCTCATAAATATTCAATGCATGATTGGATGCTAAACTATCAGTTCCAAAAACGACTTGACAATTTTCTTGATATAATAATCCTGCATTTGGTAAGGCGTTTTCAATGTATATATTCGCATTAGGGCAAAGGCACCAAAAGGTATTGGTATCAATGCTTTTAGCAAAATCAATATCAGTTTTTGAGGTAAAGGTATTGTGTACTAAAATTGAATTTTTGAAGCTTTTAAAATGCGAAAAATAATTTTGTAGAGAAGTTTTATTTGTAGCATTCCATTGAGGAGTTATTGGGAAAGCTTGCGTAAAAAAATCTTTCATTGCTCCTGTGCCTTTTTCAAATAATTCATTTTCACTTGATGTTTCTTGATTATGAATCGTGCCTATTTTTTGTGTGGATTCATTTTTTATTTCTTCAATTAGTTTTTCAGTAACTGAATAAGGCGCATGCAAAACAATGGATGCATTTGAGTATTTTTCAAATTCATTTTTAATATATTTTGCTTTTTCAATAATAGTTGATGCGTAATTTTCATCTAACCCAAAACATTCTACAAAAGTATGGTAGTAAATATTTGTTTTATTTTTAATAGCGAAAGTATCTAATCCATTGCTAATATCGCCAACAGCTACAATCCCATTTTGAATCATTTCTTTTTCAGCTTCCACTATTTTTTCTTGAATAAATGCTGGGGAAAAATCAGTGCGTTTTGATACAATATTTTTTATAAATCCTAATAAACCAGTTTTTTCTGGCAATTCATTTTTTAAATGCGAAAGCTCCAAGTGACAATGACAATTTATCATTCCCGGCAATAACATTCCATCGTAATGAATCGTATTTTCATTTTTTTGATGAATAGAAATTATTGTTCCAATCTCATCAATTCCTATTGCTAAATGTGCTTCAAGAAACTGATAACCATCAAAAATTTTATCGGCACTGATGCTTTGCATATTATTTTTTTTCTGGTGAAAGTCGAGGCTTTTTTGATTCACTCAAACGCAAATCTATTTTGTTTTCCCAATTTGCTTTGATAGTAATTTCATTCGGAAAAAACGCTGCAATTTCAGGTTGAATTTTTGTAGGAAATAATGAACCCGTATCCCAAACACCATTTCCATTTTCATCATGTAAAATGCTGATTTGATAGTTTCCTGGATTTAATAAGGTGAATGCAGAAACCGTATCCAACATATTTTTTCGTTGAATAACTTTATCATTCAATAAAACGTCTACTATATTATTTTTATCAAAATTATGTTTAATTGTCAAAATGCCATAATCGCTTAGGCGTTTTGTTTTAAATAAAAACTCACCAGCAGGAGCTTTGTTTAAACTATCAAAAGCAAATCCTTTTTGCAACGCTAATTTGTATGTTGCATCTTGTGTCCAATCAGCTTTTATACGAATTATTTTTTTAGTAGAGTCTAATGCTACAAATATAGATTCATCTAAAATATCGCCTTGATATAATCTTATTTTTGTTTGGTCAAATTTTTTAACAGAAGAAGAAAGGGTAATTTTTAAAGTATCGGTTATTCCAAATGTACGTTTCGTTTTGTTTAATGTATCTACCGTGACCATGTAGGTTAAACTATTGGCAACAGCAGGTTTTTCATTCATTCCTCTTGTTTTATTTTTAGTAGAAGTATCTGCGTTTGTTTTTTCTAAAAAGGTATACAATTTAATTTTTAAGCTTGAATCAGCAGGATTGATAACCGCATTTGAAAAACCAATTTTTTCTCCAACTGCATCATATTTAAAATTATTATTTACATCATGCAAGGCAAATAGTTTAAAATCTCTATTGGGCAAATTATTAAATTGAAATTCACCCGAAGTAGCTTTTTGAACATACATAGGTTGTTCTTTAATTATTGCAGAATCTGCTTTAGCACTTGGATAAAGCAATACCCAAGCTGCCGTGTCTGCTTTACCTGTAAAAGCATTTATAACATTGCCTTTTAGGCTTAAGGAATCAAAATAACTTCCTGTTGAAAAAGTAAATCCAATATTATTAGCAGGATTGCCTTCATGTAAGTCCTGGATAGCTGTACCCAAGGAAATTTGATAGGTTGTATTTTTTTCTAATAAGGAATCGGGTAAATAAATTGTAGCCGTTTTTTTATGACATGTAACTGTAGGTTTAGTTTTTAGCAAAGGGGTTACGACCAATTGATTTTGAATATCTTTTAATTGAATAAATTCATCAAACTCAAACTGTATTTTCCCACCTGTATAATTCAATAATGAATCTTTGATTGTTCTATTTCTCAACTTAGGCGCAGTCACATCTTTTGCACCACCTGTGGGTGCAGAGATATTTGCACAGGAGTAAAAAAGAGTGCTCAAGAACAATAAAAAAATAGTCTTTATAAAAAAAATCTTCATTCAAGTGCAATGATATGAAGTATATCTTGAAGATTTAAAATTCTGATTCATTTAAACATATTTTTAAGGTTTAAAATAGTGTTAATTCAATACAAACAAAATCATCTCATCCATCATTTTTTTAGAAATGGGCAATTCAGGTTTTTGGTATGAAGCATAATTATCTTCTGCTTTGTCTGATTCAATTTCTGTCAACAAATGATTCATATTAGGAACTAAAACCAATTTAGAATTTGGGTTGGCACCATTTAAAGCAACTGCATTTTTTTCATTTACTTGCAAATCATGTGTTCCATTTACAATAAGAATAGGGCATTTTAATTTTTTAATTTCTGATGTAGGATTTAATGCCATCCATGATTTTATAAAAGGTTGCACACTGGGTCTGAACAAGGACTCTAAGCCACGCAAATCATTCGCTACGGTTTTACCTTTCTGCAAGCTGTCTATTTTTGCAAAAGCAGCTATTTTCATAGTGCCTAATTTGTCTTTTAATTGTTCTTTTAGTATTGCTGAAATGAGAAATCCACTTCCTGCAATAGAAATATATTTTTGGTTTTCTGTAACAGCCATCATGCCAACCAATGAGCCTTCGCTGTGACCAGCTATCGTAATTTTACTAAACCGAGGATCTTTTTCAAATTGAGAAATAACGGCTTTTGCATCAGCAATCATCACCTCAAAATTTATGTCTTCTTCCTTCATATTTTCGACCGCACTCTTCCCAATTCCTCGTTTATCATATCGGTAAGTTGCAATTCCATTTAAGGCAAATTGTGTCGCCATTTTTTTATAGGCATCACTTTTAAAACCTTGACCATTGCAATCTCTATCTGTGGGGCCACTGCCTGCAATAATGATTACCAACGGTATTGTGTCTTTGGCATGAGCAGGCATTGTTAAAGTGCCTGATAGTTTAACACCTTTTGCAACAATACCAATTTCTAATTCATCAAAACCATGTGCAAAGGATAAAAATGGGATGCAAATAAACAACAACAACAATCTTTTTTTCATATCTCAAAGATAATGAAAATTGTGGGTTAATTATTTTTTGAAAGAACAGAATCGAATTTTAATGCACTTAAATTAGATTTCATATTTAGGAACATCTATAAAATAAAAAAAGGATTCGAGTTGCCTCAAATCCTTATATAAAATGATAATTTATTTTTATTTTTTCCAGTTTTTGTCAATTAAAAAAACATAAACTTCTTTAGGGCCATGTACACCTACTACCAATGTTTTTTCAATATCGGCTGTTCTACTGGGTCCAGTAGTTAAGCTTATCATTGATGGAATTTCGTTATTGTATTTTTCTTTTAATAATGTAGTTGCATTGGATATATTCCAAACTAATTGATTCGCAAAAGCAATGGTAATGTGTATGGGAGAATAAACAGGCAATGCTCTTCCATATTCTTGTCCTGATGATAAAATCATACTTCCAGTTCTTGCAACCAAACATTCACACAATGAAAGACCAACTTCAATACTGCTCATGTCTTTAGATTCATTAATGAAATTTAAATTATTTTCTCTGAATAATTCTTGTAAGAAAGCATCTTTTACATAAATTTTATCCCATTTCATAGCATCTCGTAAGCTTTCCAATTGATGAATCATTTCGGATTCATCCGCACAATACACAAACTTGCCACCTAAGTGGCTAAACTCTTGTGCAAATTTTTCTTCGATACTCATTTCTTCAGAAACATAAAACTCTTCGTTTCTATCAGACTCAGGGAAAGGCATTGGAAGACTATTTTCTTCCAATGATTTTCGAATGCTTCCTAAAATATTTTCTCTTGCTTGACTAGACATATCTACAGTTTTTTTTATGCAGTAGGGGTTGTTTCAGAAGTTGAATCTGTTGGATTCGGCAATATTTCAACAACGGTATCTTCAAAAAGGACATATTCTTCAAAAGGACGTTTGCCAATTAGTCGTGCCAAATCATCTTTATAAAGCACTTCTTTAATTAACAACTCTTCTGCAATAATTTTCACTGCATCCATTTTGTCAATTAATAAAGCAGTTACTCGTTTGTAAGCTGTTTCAGAAAGTAAACGAACTTCATCATCAATAATTTTACCTGTTTCTTCACTGTATGGTTTTTGAAAGCTGCCTTCACTTTGAGGATCATAAAACGAAATGTTTCCTATTTTA
>CANHNT010000062.1 GCA_947461985.1 Bacteroidota bacterium
AAAAAATCTTTTTATTGTTTTATTTTTAATAGGATTCTTCATTCATTCCGACAAACTAGATGCTCAAAATTGGAATTATTCCTACAGCCATTTTACTAAAGAAGATGGGCTGCCTAGTAACATTATATATCAATTAGCAAATGATAATGATGGTTTTATTTGGATAGGAACAGATGCAGGATTAGTTCGATTTGATGGGAGTCATTTTATCACCTTTACAACTGATGATGGATTGCCTAGCAATGATGTTTTTAAATTAACATGTGATAGTAAGAATAGAGTTTGGATGATTAGTATGTCTAAAGAAATTTGTTATTATCAAAATGGTAAAATACATAACAAATACAATACTCCATTTCTTAAAAAAATCGAAATAAAACAACAAATATTAGATATTCTGGAAGATAAAGATTCAACAATATGGATAACATCTGCACCAAATGATATTTATAAAATAAAAAAACAAAATGTAGTAAAGGATACTGTAAAAGATCGATTAAGTCGATCAATAAATTATAATGGGAAAATATATTTATTTTCAGAAGTGCAGAAAAAAATAAATTCCTATTCTGATGGTTTAGTTATATTAGATGATACAATTATTTATTCAACTAATAATGAACTGAAAAAAATACCCTTGTCAAGCTATAAGTTAGATATGTTAAATTTAACTATACTAAATTGGATAATCGTTGCGGATAAAAATAAGAATATATGGAAACTTAGCAAACAGGGATTGTTTGTTTATCATTACAAAAACAACAGAATACCCAATATTTATTTGCCCAAATATACTGTTGCTAGAGCACTTTATGATATAAATAATAATCTTTGGATAGCTACATTAGGAAACGGGTTGTATAAAGTCAATAATGATTTTGCAAGAGTTTATTTAAACAATCAATTCGAGAATTATAATTATAATCAGTCTATCTGTGTAACTCCAAATTATATTTACATAGGAAATAATAATTGCCAACTTAAAATAATAGACCGGTATACGGGTCAATTAATGCATTCTATTTTAATAGATAAATTTGGAATAAAAGGGGCAAGGATATTAAAAATTTCAGCGTTTAAACAATTTTTAATATTAACGACAGATGAAGGAACGTATACTGTAAATAAAAATAATTTAAAAATTAAAAAAATTACCAAAGAAACTGATAAAAACCATTTTATTGATAATGATACAATTGTTTTTTTAAAAAGAAATAATTTTTTAAAAATGACAAATTCTTTTCAGCTATTAGATTCAATATTTGTAGATAAAAGATGTTATTCGTATTGTAAATTTTTAAATGACGAATTAATAGGTACAGAAGAGGGTGTTTTTAAGTATGAAAACAAAAAAACTATTCCATACAAACTAAATGAAAATACTGATTTTAGAATTATGGATATGCAGAAAAAAGATTCAATTCTTTTTTTAGCTACAATAAACAATGGGGTATATTTTGTAAAAAATAGAAAAGTAATTGATAAACTAAATATTAAAAATGGGCTCAGCAGCAATAATTGTTTTAAACTGCAACTATTAAATGACAATTTATTTATTTCAACTAATAATGGCTTGAATGTTTATAATTTAAAAACAAAAAAAATAATAAATATATTTGAAGCAAATGGGTTGGTTTCGAATATGGTTAATGATTTTGTGGTAGAAAATGATACGATTTATGCAGCTACCGAAATAGGCATTTCTGTTATTCCTCTTAAAAATATTGATACTACACAAAAATTAATATTATTTTGCAAGCCTATTATTGTTGGCAACGATACCCTTTGGAATCGAGATTCGATATTTGAAACCTATACAAATAAACGCTTTATTGTCAATTTAAATGCATTGAGTTATAAAGCAAAAGGGAATGTTATTTTTTATTATAAATTAAATAATATCGATTCTAATTTTACGGCAACTAAAGACCAAATAATCAATCTGAAATTTTCGGCCTCAGGGGATTATGAATTTTTAGCTTATGCTACTGATGTGAACAAAACGAATAGCCGAATCTTGAAAATTAAAATAATAGTAAAATCATTGTTTTGGCAAACAATATGGTTTAAACTCATTTCAATCTTATGTTTTTTACTTTTAATTTATATAATTTTTAAATGGCAAATACAAAAAGTTACAAAAAATGAATTAAAGTTAAGAGAAAAAGATACTAAAATTCATCAATTAGAATTGTCTGTTTGGCGATCAAAAATTAATCCACATTTTTTATTTAATTCATTAAACTCCATTGTCGCATTAATAAAAATTAATAAATATGATAATGCGGTCGATTATATCAATGATTTTTCAATTGTACTTCGTAAAACAATTCAAAGTTCTCATAAATTATTTAATATTATTGAGGAAGAAATAATTCTAATAGAAAGTTTATTAAACTTGGAAATGATGAAACGAGAAAATAAGTTTCATTATTCAATCAAGTTAGGATCTTCGGATTTGAAATATTTATTTTTTCCAACACTTTTAATACAACCAGTGATAGAAAATTCATTGAAACATGGAATTAAATCTAACCCCAATGGGCAAATATTAATATCTTTTTATGAACAAGATGAAACAATAATTTGCACTATTGAAGATAATGGAGAGGGTATTTCTGATTTGGTTGATAATAACACTTCTCATCGATCGATGGGTATAAATTTAATTAAAGAAAAAATAAAAATAATTGAAGAAATAATTGAAGCAAAAATTGGATTTATTTTTAAAAATAAATTGGATGTAAATAATAATGGAACTATTACTATATTTGTTATTCCGAAGATTACTACAGAAAAATATGTTAAGTACAATAATAGTTGATGATGAACGATTAAATATTAGTTTATTAGAAGCAAATCTCCAGAAATATTCACCTGAGTTAGAAATAATTGGTACTGCAGAAAGCGTAAATGATGCTTTTGAGCTAATTATTAATAAAAAACCAGATATTATATTTTTAGATATACAACTGCATGATCAAACGGCTTTCGATTTATTAGAAATGTTGGATGATGATGAATTAAACATTATACTAATTACAGCCTATGAGCATTATGGAATTAAAGCAATCAAATATGGCGTTATTGATTATTTATTGAAACCGATTCAAATTGCTGAGCTAATTAATGCGATAAAAAAAGTAAAAAACAAACTTCATATAAAAGCTTTTGCAAAACATCCTATAATTGAAAAAGAATTTTTACACATACATTCTCGTGAACATATCGAAATGATCAAACTAGCAGATATTATTTATCTTGCAGCAAATGGAAGTTATACCGATATCTATTTAGTAAATAATGTAAAAATTGTTGCTTCAAGACCTTTGAAAAATATTGAAGAACAAATTCAGTCTGCCAATTTTTTAAGAGTACATAATAGTTATATCATCAATATTTATTACATCGATAAAATTATTAAAAATAAATATGGAAGAGTAATTATGAAAAATGGTTTTGAAATACCTATTTCTGCCACTAAAAGGAAAATAGTAGCCGAAAGTTTAGGATTTAAAACAAATCATTTAGAATAAAAAAATTACTACACCACAATTAAAATAAATTAATATGCAATTACCCAAATTTCTTTTAGGCGACAACACAGATTGTCCGGACGATATTTTTATTATTCATTTAGATTTTCCTCGTTTTATCATTAACTTAAAAGATGATGAAGTGGAATTACTCGATGAAACCGATGAACTCACAGATGCTGAATTACAAACAGAAATGACCGTATTAATTGAAGAAGCTGGTTTATTTTATGATAGAGAAGTGAATCGATATGACGAAGAATAATTAGACGATCCTTTTTTTAGTCTTAAAATTTTGTTACTAAATTGAAATTTGCTTTTAAATAAAAAAATGAGCTTATTTTTGAATATTAAATAATATAAAAATGAAAAAAATAATCACCGTTTTCGCTGTAATAGGTTTTATAGCAACATTACCATCATGTAATAATGAAACAACAATGGATCTTGCAACTGTAACTGCACAAGTAGATTCTCTAGCCTCTTCAAAAATTGAAACAGCAACTGCTACTGCAATTACAGAGTGTGAAACTCGTATGGCTACCGAATTAAAATCGATGACCGACTCAATGGTTCAAGCAAAAAAAATGGAATCAGCAGCGCAATAATTATTAATTATAAATTGTCAATTATTAATTAATAGCAACAAATTTTAAAATACAAATAAAAATAAATTTAAATAAAAATGAAAAATTTAAAATATATCATCGTTCCAGCATTGGCTGCCTTCATGTTTACTGCATGTAACAACGAAGTAAAAGGACCTACTCAAGCTGAGATTGATACTCAAGTTGAATTAAAAGTAAAAGCAGCAACCGATCAATTAAAAGCCGATTGCGATAACCGCATCATGCAAGCTGCACAATTAAAAGCAGATAGTATTTTAGCTAAAACAGAAACTAAAAAAGTGGAAGCATCAGTTCCAGTTGCGAAACCAGTTGCGCCAGCACCAAAACCAACAACACCAAAACCAACAACACCTAAAGTTACAACGCCTGTAAAAAGCCAAACAATTGAAAGTGGTGGAATGAGAGGTCAATCTGACCAATCAAAATTAAAAGACAAAAATAGTGTAGAAGGTGGAGGGATGAGAAATCAATCAGACCAAAATGTTAAGAAAGATGTAAGAAGTATTGAAGGTGGAGGAATGAGAGGTCAATCTGACGAAAGCAAAAAGAAATAATATTTTTCTAAATTATCTTTAAAAAAGCGATTTCAAATTGAAATCGCTTTTTTTATGGGTATTAGTTTTTATTAAGAAAAAACATTTCATAATTTTAAATAAAAATGCAACTTTAAAAGAATATAATAATTTTTAAAAAAAAATAATTTCTCAAAATGAAAAATTAGTAAAAGCAACATAATCACTAATCCAAAGCGTTTGCGACGAAGGAAGCAATCGCAAAACACGTTATTTAAATTTGATAAAAATAATTATCTTCATTATATGAAAAAGTAGGTGCTGTTTATGTCATGTCGAATATATGCAATACAGTTCTGTACATTGTTGCTACATCTGATTTAGTTAACAGAGTTATTCAACATTAACAAAAATTATTTCCTAATAGTTTTACTGCTAAATAAAATTGTAGTAAGTCGGTCTACTTCAAGAGTTTTCATACGATTGAAGAAGCACTTGCAGAAGAAAAAAGATTGAAAGGAGGTAATCGAGCAAGAAAATTGCATTAGTAAATTCTATAAATGAATTGTGGGAAATAATTAAAGAATGGGAACTCTTTTATTATGCGATTGCTTCCTTCGTCGCAAACGCGTTGGGCAAATAAAAAAAGAGCTTATCATATGATAAGCTCTTTTTAAATATTAGAATAATGAATTATTGTTTAATCATTGTTGTAAAAGTGTATGTGTAAGCTGGTACACCATCATCTTTGTAAGAAATGCTACCTGCACCTCCAGTTAAAGAATTTCCAGAACCAGTAATATTACTGTAAGTATAAGTACCAACAGTTACGTTAGGACAAGTAAAAGTACCTGCACTATTTATTGTACCTGGGAACGTTAACATAGTTGCGTCGCTTGCATTTTTCATTGTCACAGTAATTGCAGTTGTGCTAGATGTATCAGAATTTGAAATTACCATTTTCCATCCAGTGTAAGTTCCAGAAGGAGTGCCGTTATCAACGCCATTTCCTACATAAGTCCCAATATATTTTGTTTTTGTTTTTGTTTCGCAAGAAGCTCCTTCATAACCACTAGGGCAAGTACAAGATCCGTCAGTACAAGTCCCACCGTTAGAACAAATTACATCTTTACAAGCGTCTGGATTACAAGATGTCATAATGGTAGCAGTAAAAGCACTCATTGTTAAAATTGAGGCGACTAAAATGTTTTTGATTTTTTTCATGTTATTATTTTTTTAATTGTTAAGAAGCAAATATGCATTTATATATTTAAAAATGGAATGCTTTTTATAAAGTTTACATTTTTTTTACAAAGGAAAACCGATATGAGATAAAGAGATAATAGATATGAGATAAAAATAAAGACATTTAAAAAGTCTCAAATCTCACGTCTCATTTCTCACATCTCTGCATTTAATCATCTAGTTTCAACACAGCTAAAAACGCTTCTTGCGGTACTTCAACATTTCCTATTTGACGCATCCGTTTTTTACCTTCTTTTTGTTTTTCTAATAATTTACGTTTACGGCTAATATCTCCACCATAACACTTTGCAGTAACATCTTTTCGCATCGCACTGATGGTTTCACGAGCAACTACTTTGGCTCCAATGGCAGCTTGAATCGCTATTTGAAATTGTTGACGAGGCAGCAACTCACGTAATTTTTCACATAATTTTCTACCGAATTCATGCGATCTGTTTCTATGAATTAATGCACTCAATGCATCTACTTTGTCTCCGTTTAAAAGAATATCCATTTTCACGATATCACTGTCACGCATATCAATTGGATGATAATCGAATGAGGCATAACCACGGGTTTGGCTTTTTAATTTATCATAAAAGTCAAAAACAATTTCTGTTAATGGAATTTCAAAGGTTAACTCAACACGAGTGGGCGTTAAGTAACTTTGATTTATTAGCATTCCTCGTTTACCAATACACAATGACATAATGTTTCCAATATAATCGGGCTTAGTAATAATTTGCGCTCTAATAAATGGTTCTTTTATAATGTCTATTTTACTTGGATCTGGCATTTCTGTAGGATTGTTGACTACAATTTTATCGCCATTCGTTAAATAGGCTTCAAAGCTCACATTGGGAACTGTTGTTATAACGGTTTGATTAAACTCCCGTTCCAAACGTTCTTGAATGATTTCCATGTGCAAAAGACCCAAGAAACCACAACGGAAACCAAATCCTAAAGCCTGAGACGTTTCAAGCTCAAACGTTAATGAAGCATCATTTAATTGCAATTTTTCCATGCAATTTCTCAATTCTTCAAATTGGTCAGTTTCTACCGGATAAATACCAGCAAAAACCATTGGCTTCACATCTTCAAATCCGTGAATGTTTTCTAAACAAGGATTCGCAGTTGTCGTAATGGTATCACCCACTTTAACTTCTTTGGCAACTTTAATACCTGTAATAATATAGCCCACATCGCCAGCCCTCACTTCTTTTTTGGCTTCCATACCAAATTTTAAAATGCCTACTTCATCGGCTTCATATTCTAAACCAGTGTTGCTAAATTTAATTTTATCCCCTTTTTTGATAATACCACTAAACACACGATAGTATACAATAATTCCTCTAAAACTATTAAATACACTGTCAAAAATTAATGCTTGTAAAGGGGCTTCTAAATCGCCTTTTGGTGCAGGAATGCGCTCAATAATAGCAGCTAAAATTCCTTCTATACCAATGCCACTTTTACCAGAGGCTAATAAAATATCTTCTTCCTTGCAACCAATTAATTCTATAATTTGATCCTTTACTTCAGGAATCATAGCACCTTCCATATCAATTTTATTAATGACAGGAATAATTTCTAAATTGTTTTCAACCGCTAAATATAAATTTGAAATTGTTTGAGCTTGAATCCCTTGTGAAGCATCTACCAACAATAACGCACCTTCACAAGCTGCTAAAGCACGACTCACTTCATAACTAAAATCAACATGACCAGGTGTATCAATTAAATTAAAAACATAATCTTCTCCTTTATAAGGATAATTAATTTGAATGGCGTGACTTTTAATCGTAATTCCTTTTTCACGTTCCAAGTCCATATCATCTAACACTTGGTTTTGCATATCCCGTTCACCAATGGTATTAGTAAACTCTAATAACCTATCTGCAAGGGTACTTTTTCCGTGATCAATATGTGCAATGATGCAAAAGTTTCTTATGTTTTTCATTCTAAATATTTATTTTTTCTATCTTGTAAAAGATGAAATTGAGTACAAAAGTATGTTTACTAAACCACTAAAAAAAATCCTGATTAGTAATCTAATCAGGATCAAATAAGTTTTATTAAATAATTACCATTTATCCACTTCGATATCTGAATTGTTAGGAATAACAGATTCAGTAGGAGTAGGAATTACTTCAGAGGTTGCACTTTGGGAAAAAGCAGGAACATATTGTTCATTTTCTTCACCTTCAGGATATTCATGATTAAAAGCATCAAAATCAAAATCAGGTAATAATTCTGTTTTTACATGATTGATAGCTTCGCCTAATGCTTTATGAAATTTATTAAAATCCTCTTTGTAAATATAAATTTTATGTCTTTCATAACCATTGTCATCAAAGCGTTTTTTGCTTTCTGTTAAAGTAATAAAATAATCATTCCCTTTTGTTGAGCGAACATCAAAGAAATAGGTTCTTCTTTTACCAGCTTTTAGGCGTTGTGTGAAAAAAATTTCATTGTTACGCTCGTTGTTATTATTATCGTATGACACTTTTTATTTTAATTTAGTGAGAAAATTGTAAAACAAATATACTATAAGTTACAAGATGTCAAAATTTTTAATCATTTAATTTTTATTATCAATAAAATGAATTTTTCAAATAAGGAGAGAATACATTTTGCTTTTTTGAATATTTGAATTTATTGTTATGTTTTTTAAAAAAAAATCGTAATATTACACTTACATTAACACAATATATAAGTATGTTAAGAAAAATTTTATTTATTTTACTTTTACCTATTGTAGTATCAGCTCAAAAGCACCATGAAGTTGGTATTTTTGCAGGAACATCTAGCTATTATGGCGATTTGCAAGATAAATTATTTCCCGAAGGAGGTTACAGAGCTTGTGGTGGGCTAACTTATAAATATTTTCCTCATCCAAGCATAGGATTTAGGTTTGGTGCTACTTATGCAAGTTTATTTGGAGCTGATAGTTTATCTGCATCAAAAGCGGTTAAACGTAGAAACTTAAATTTTCAAACCAATATTTTTGAAGCTTCAGCAGGAATTGAAGCAAACATGATTCCGGTAGATTTTGATGAATTTAAATTTTCTCCGTATGCTTTTGCAGGAATAGCCCTTTTCTAT
>CANHNT010000063.1 GCA_947461985.1 Bacteroidota bacterium
TATAGAATGCTAGAACGATACCCAAAGGGAAAAATAATAATTTACTATTTGAGTTGCTTGTCGTTTTTCTTGTCCTAATAAAACTAAATAAGAAAAATATGGAAGTAAATGAAAATAATCCACCACAAAACAATAGGTAGAATTTTATAGCGGGGGTATTTTGCGGACGTCTGTAATTTAATAGTTTTTGAAATTCTGCATTAGGTGGAAATATTTTAGGGATTTCATAAAAATGGTCCCCTTTTGCTAATTCTTCTTTCAAGTTATATTGAATAGAATGAGTGTAGTCGTGATAAAAATAGATGGTAATGAGTCCGTCTTTTAAGTTCCAAATTGAGGATAATAAAGTTCCGTCTCCAATTTTCTTACGACAAACGTGCATTGAGTCAGCCATCGATTTACAAAATTCCAATGTCGTATCTACCTTAATTTTTAACAATTCAACGCCTTTGCGATAACGGTCTAATTTATTTGCATAAGTTGCAGTGGTAACCGAAGGACAAAAATTTGATAAAACATAGTTTGCATCATTTCCTGTTGTCATCGTGTAGGGTTCAACAATTAAATATCTGCCTGATTTTTCAATATAAATAAATACATCTTCATTAAAAAAACTATGGTTGTATTGGCTAATATAATTTTGAACTTCTTCTATTGATTTACAAGTGTGTAAAATATCTTTCAAATAACTGCATTCATTAGGAATCGTTTTTTTATTACGCATATTCACAATGTTTTTTTTGGGTGTTGCTGAAGCAAGTCGAGAAAACGACATTCCTACTTCGTTCATTCCTGATTGTGGTGCATATCCATTAATTCCAATTATTCTACCACCTGAAAATCCTGCTCCATAAGTTCCTGGTTTAAGAGCTTTTTCAAACCAAATTCTCGGTGAAGTATAGAACGCATCAAAGTTGGTTCCAACAATCGTTTTATCACCTATGGTAATCTTATACATGCTGCAAGAATATCCAATTGAATAAGAAAAGAACAATAAAAATATTGTCAATAAAGAGTTGGTAATGTTGTTTTTTCGCATGGTTGTTCGCTTCTTATTGTCTAACGGTAACGAGAATTAAAAATTGTATATTTTTCCCCACAGAATGCTATTGCATTTTTTGTTTCTTTTTTGCTACATGAAAATAATACTAATGTAAGGCAAATTGCTATTAAACTTATCTGTTTTATATTTATTGAATTATTAATTTGTTAGAAAATAGTTGTTCATTGTGAGTTGCTTGAATAATATATTATCCTAAAGGTAAAGTAAAAGGCAATTGAATGGGAAGAAAATAGGTAGTGTTTTTTACCTTTTTGTAGGGTTATAGTATAAATAAGTTTACACGTTGCGTTATCAAATTTTTGTACAGCACTTGATGTTCATCATTTAAAAAAGAGGCATCAATGAGTTGAATGGCTTTGGGGAACCAAGTATCCAGTTTCTTGTAAACGGAGTTAATTTGTTTGGCATTCAATTTTAAAACTTCCCCAAACTGATCAAAATACCCTTTATTAAAATTTTTCTTTTTACCTCCAAGCAGCAGTGCAGTTTCATCCATATCCTTTGGTAAGATGATTTTTACATTTAACAAATCATAGGCTGCTGATAGCACCCATCCAATATCTGACAACCACATAGAGAAATTTTTTAAGTGCATGTCGTTATTGCCAATGATAAAATTGAATAGGGTAAGTTCAAAAAAACGAAGCTTATCCAATAAGGTATTTTCCGATATTTCTCCTATGGTTTTACCAAGGTTTTCCATTGTTCCTAAATACTTGTCTTCTAATTCCAGGATTTGCAAAAAGTCAATCATATGTATTTTTGAATTGTCTTTTTTTCGGTCGATCCGTTTGGTAATATAACACAATTCGCCTGATGCCAATCGAATCATATGGAAGGAACGGTCTCAATTTTAAAGAGTTCTGCTAATTTCATAGAGAGGTGCTCATTTTCTGGCATCTGTTCGTATTGAGTATTTTGGGGTTTTAAAATATACAATCCTTCCAGTGCATCCATAATGGTTAAACGCCCATTATGCCCATCTTTTAACGTACTTTTTATCCAACCAAGCGATAGTTTTGGTTGCACTCCCGGAACAGTTACCGACAATTCTACGGCTTCCTTTGCTAATTTTTCCATTTCGTCTAATCGATAAGGCAAATCTGGCGCAGACTTAGTGCCATAGAACGCTTTGATACATTTAGTGTGATAATCACCTGTATCACTTGCATCTAATTCCTTATAACAATATAAACACTTAGTCATCTTGTTTTTTTATTATAGGGTGAACACTAATGGCACCTATGGTATTTTGACAGCAAGCCAATAGCAGCCCCATTCGATCATTTTTATTGATTCTCCAACTTTCTATCGCAATTGTTAGTAACCAACCTTCCGGAATTAATCCATCGAAAATGGGGAACAATCGCTTGCTTGTATATGCGTTTTTGGTAACCGGCATTTGAAAAACAATAAACAACGTAGGATGATTTTGCACATATTGTTCATCATATGTGAACTCATACTCACCTGTTTCTAGCTCTTTTAACAAACCAGCCCGAATGTTGTTATATTTTATAATCGCTTGCCTCATCTTTATTTTTCATTTACGGGTCCTAAAACATGGCCAAACATCTTCAACACCTGATTTACTTTTGATAAACTCAGATTGTCTTTCCCTTGTTCAATTTTTCGTATTACAGTTAACGCAATACCAGCTTTTAATGCAAATTCCTCCTGTGTAAGCTTCAATTGCTTCCGCCTTGTTTTAACAAATTCTGTTATTGTATTCATTTTATATGCTTTGGCATACAAAAATACTAAATAATTTAATATTATATGCAATTAAATATAATTATTTATGTTTACTTAAGTTTATATGTAATTAAATATAGTTTTTGGATTTTTATGATAAACTTTTGCTCCACAATTAAACGTTCATCCACAACCGCTACGATCTATTTTCCTTCGTAGTTTTTATATTCTTAAAAGAGTTGCCTCATCATTCAAAACAAAAAAATGAGCAATTGAATCCGTTTAAAAACACTTACCCAATGACCACTTCATCAATTAAATTATTGGCATAATAATAAGGCAATAGGGCGTAGCTCGAAATGGGTTTTGTTATGATGAAGTTTGCTTTTTTTCCTTTTTTTATGGAGCCTAACGTATGGGTTAATTCCAAGGCAGCAGCGCCATTGATGGTGCAGGCGTTAATGGCTTCTTCGGGCGTCATTTTCATTTGGGTGCAAGCTAACGAAAGTATGAAATTCATGTTGGCACTTGGGCAACTGCCGGGGTTGTAATCGCTGGCTAAGGCTACTGGCAAGCCTGCATCAATGAGCTTTCGAGCTGGTTGATAATGCATGGCTAAAAAGAAGGCGGCACCTGGCAATAGGGTAGGAATGGTGTTTGAGTTGAGCAAACAATTCACTTCTTCATCGTCCATGGTTTCTAAATGGTCCACACTGATGGCGTGGTGTTTTACACCCACTTGAACACCTCCACTGTTGTACAATTGATTGGCATGAATTTTTGGCTTTAAGCCATATTTGTAACCTGCCTCTAACAATTGGTCAGTTTCATCGGGAGAGAAAAATCCTTTTTCACAAAAAACATCCATGTAGTCTGCCAAATTTTCTTTGGCTACTAAAGGCAACATTTCCTCAATAATTAATTGAATGTAGGCTGAATGATTTTCTCGGTAAGCCAAAGGGTAAGTATGGGCCGCTAAAAAACTGGCTTTTATGTCGATGTTCGTATTTTCTTTTAATCGTTTAATAACCCGAAGCATTTTTAATTCGCCTTCGGTAGAGAGACCATAACCGCTTTTAATTTCAATGGCACCCGTTCCTAACGCAATGGTTTCGTCCAATCGAATTTTGCTAATTTCATATAAATCGTTTTCGTTTATTTCGGTCATGCGTTTAGCCGAATTTAAAATGCCACCGCCTCGTTGTGCAATTTCTTCGTAGGTTAAGCCATTTATTCTATCTACAAATTCGTGCTCACGAGAATGAGAATAAACCAAATGGGTGTGCGAATCGACCCAAGTAGGTAAAATCATTTTGCCTGTACAATCAATCGTTTTGTCTACGACTAAATCATTTGGTAAGGCTTTCATTTCTCCAAAATCAGCAATGAGTCCATCTTCAACGAGTAAAAAAGCGTGTTCAATGGTAGGCAAGGTTTTCATGTCGATGCCTTTAACTATTTTTTTTTCTTCGTGAATGTGTTCTATTTGAAGGATTTGTTTGATATTTGAATATAATGTTCGCATTGGGCAAAAATAACAAATAGATGTTAGATGTTAGATGTTAGATGTCAGATGTCAGGAGTTTAATAAAATATTTTATAAGCACTTGAAACTAACCTCTAGCCGCTCACATCCTACATCACTATTAAAATGAATTCACTAGGTAGCATTTTTAAAGTAACATCATTTGGCGAATCGCACAGCGCCATGGTTGGTTGTGTGGTTGAAGGAGTGCCTGCAGGGTTGCTTTTGGATATGGACAAAATTCAATGGGCGGTAGATAAACGAAAAACAAACCAAACTAATTTTTCTTCTACAAGAAATGAAGCAGATACGGTAGAAATCGTTTCGGGTGTGTTTGAGCAAAAAACATTGGGTTCTCCTATTTGTATTTTAATCAAAAATAAAGATGCTCGTTCGCAGGATTATGATGCGTTAAAAGAAGTATACAGGCCCAGTCATGCCGATTATACCTATGAACAAAAATTTGGTTTTAGAGATCATCGAGGAGGCGGTAGAAGCTCGTTTAGAATAACAGCGCCCTTGGTAGCAGCAGGAGAAATTGCCCAACAGCTCATTCAACATTATTGTTCCATAGAGGTAAATGCGTATGTTACTCAAATTGGTAATGTTGCCATTCCTGAAAATGAAATGATCGAGTTGGGTGAAATTGAAAAAAATGAATTTCGTTGTCCACATGCAGCAACTGCGTTGAGCATGCAAACCTTAATTGAAGAAACAACATTGGCAGGCGATACTTTAGGTGGTGTAATTTCTTGTAGCATTAAAAACATGCCTGTTGGAATTGGGGAACCTATTTTTGGGAAATTGAATGCACAATTGGCACATGCTATGTTGAGCATCAATACCGTAAAGGGTTTTGAGTTTGGCGATGGATTTGCCAATGCCTCTTTAAAAGGCAGTGAAAGCAACGATTTATTTGAACTAGTTGATGGCAAAATGAAAACAAAAACCAACCACAGTGGCGGCATTCAAGGTGGCATTAGCAATGGGGAAGATGTGCTTTTTAGGGTTGCTTTTAAACCAATTTCGAGCATACAACAAACGCAAGAAACCATTAATAAAGAGTTCGAAAAACAATATATAAACATCAACGGACGACATGATGTTTGCGCTGTGCCACGGGCAGTACCAGTGGTAGAGGCTTATGCTAAAATGGTTTTAGCCGATTTAATATTATATTCAAAATTAAAAAAGATATAAAAAATGAAAAAAATATTTTCCATCATTTTGATTTTTTGTTCATTCATGTTGATTGCAAAAAATAAAAAAAAGAACAATAAAAAGGAACAGGTTATTGTTACAACACATAATCATGCAGACACGGTAGTGGTATCGAAACCAGAAAAACCAGATGCTGTAATAGGCGCTCCGCTTTTTGATTTTTCGGTATTGACTTCTAAAGAAACGGTGTTTACCAATAAAGATATTCCTAAAAATAACAGTTTTATTTTAATGTTATTTAATCCTGGATGTGGGCATTGCATAGCCACAACCAATGCATTGAAATATAAAATTAAAGAATTTAAAAACACGACCATTTTATTGGTAACAGGCAATAATTTATTTAACAATTTGCAAGAGTTTATCAAAGATGCTGGTTTAACTGCCGACATTCCGATTACCGTTGCAGCTGAAATGGGCGATATGACTAAAAAAATATTTGAGTACAAAGGAATTCCTCAAGTGATGGTGTATAATAAAAATAAAATATTGCAACAAACTTTTTATAAAGAAGTAGATATAGACAGTGTTCAATTTTATTTAAAAAAATAACAGCGTGTATGTTTTTTCCTATTGGCGATACCAATATCAAATATGGCACTAAGCCATTTTTTGCATACGCTTTCATTGCAATCAATATGGCGATGTTTGTTTGGCAAATTTTAATGCCTGCTACGCAACAACAAAATTTTGTTTCCGCCTATGGTTGCATTCCGTTAGAAATTATGCATGCGCAAGATTTGTTTACTTTATTCACGAATATGTTTTTACATGGAGGTTGGGTTCACCTCATAGGGAATATGTTGTTTCTTTGGATTTTTGGGGACAACATCGAATCCACGATTGGTTATTTTAAATTCATTTTATTTTATATCATTGGAGGAATAGTAGCTTCTTTGACGCATGTTTTTTTTAATTTGGGAAGTCCTATTCCAAGCATTGGAGCATCGGGCGCTATAGCAGCTTGTTTGGGCGCTTATTTGGTCATGTTTCCTACTTCAAAAATAAAAGTGTTTATTCTGTTTTTATTTGCCTCTATCAATGTGCCAGCGATCTTGTTTTTAGGAATTTGGATAGCACAACAATTTATGAGTGGTTATGGTAATTTAGGAAAAACGATTGGAACCGACAACGTTGCCTATTGGGCACATATAGGAGGTTTCGTGTACGGTATTTTTTGTGGATTTTTATTCAGAAGCAAAGCAGTAGCCATCCTAAAAAAAGAAAGCGCACATTAAAAATACAGGGGATGAAATATTAGTTTGCCTTCATTGTTGTATTCTAAAGCAGGCATCGGGAATTTTATTTTCAATACATTTAATGCTTTTAATAGTTTGAATTTGTGCCCTCTAAATTCTATTTTGCTTAAGTCAATATCAGGTGAAATGTAAAATTGCCTAACTCTTTTTAATTCAGAAAAATTGTATGGTCGATTGGTGATTTTATCTGTTCCATAATTTTCATAGCCACCCAACATGCCATCGGCACCATAGCCCACTGCAATATTGAGCCATTTAGGGAAATTGCCTTCTTTTTTAAACGACCAAGGATTTATACTTAACCAATAGGTTTGATGATTATAATCTTTTAATATTTTTTCAAAAGGAGAGTTGCCATATAAATTATGCGCTCTTTGTTGCTCTTCAGCTGTGGCATATTTTTTCCAAAAAGAGCTCGAAAATTTAAATTGAATGCGTTGCTCTTGCCATGCATATTCTTGCGATGCAAATAATAAAGCACCAGAAGTGTTGGCAGCAATGTCGCCTACACTAAATCCCCATTCTTTACTAAATCCATCAAGCACTTCAATAACGCTTACATAGGCAATGCCCATTCCTGCGCCATACAAAGCCGATTTTTTTTGAGAAACTCCTGACCATCTAAATAAACTGCTGCTTAATTGTGCACCCCAATATGCACTCCAGGCATGTCCAACTTTGTCTACTTGTTGCCATTCTTTAATGTCGTTGTAAAATTGAAACCTACTTCTTGGGTAGTTGGCATACCAAGCTTTGTTTAAACCATACATGCTGCTTAGCCAAACAGTGCCTTGTCCAATAACGACTGTTTTTAATCGAGTATGATTAATGGTATCAGGAAAAGAAAAAAAAGATTTTATTTTATTTTGCGCCAATAATGAATTGGAAAACAAGACAACAATAAATAGCCATTTTTTCATTCAACAAATATACATTTTTACATTCAACAGATGCGTTTGTATATTTGTATTTCATGCCATCATTAAAAAATATTTCACTGTTTCATTTTAAAAACTACGAACAACAATCTTTTTTGTTTGAAAAAGAGATTATTTGTTTAATTGGTAAAAACGGAGTGGGAAAAACCTCCATTTTAGATGCCATTTATTATTTGTGTTTTACGAAAAGTTATTTTGTTTCGAATGATTTGCATTGCATTAAACATGGTACGCAAGGCATGTTTATTAAAGGTATTTTTGATGATGAAATAGAAGTCAAATGCGTCATTCGAGAAAATGGGAAAAAAGAGTTTTCATGTGATGAGGAAGTGTATGCAAAATTATCGAGTCATATAGGTAAATATTCGTGTGTTATTATTGCGCCAGATGATACCCAATTAATAACGGAAGGAAGTGAATTGAGACGAAAATTTTTAGATGGTATAATTGCACAAATTGATGCTGAATATTTGCAACATATTTCTAATTATGCTAAAATATTGGTGCAACGAAATGCGTATTTGAAAAGTTGTAAAGGCGAAGTTCCAACCGATTTAACGTTGATGAATTTATACAATGAGCAATTAAATCATTATGCCGAACCAATTGCAATTAAACGAAATGCATTTGTACAAAAAATGATTGTAGAGGCAACCAACATTTACAACGTTATTGCAAATGATATTGAAGAAATAGAAATTCAATATGATTCTAAATTACTCCATCATTCGTTATTAAATTTATTAGAAACCAACTTGTTTAAAGATGTGGTCACTGCCCGAACAAATTATGGAATTCATAAAGATGATTTAGTTTTTACAATGAATGGAATGCCATTAAAACAAGTGGCTTCACAAGGTCAACGAAAATCATTTTTATTTGCATTAAAATTAGCCCAATATCATTTAATTAATAATTATCAAGCTCAAAAACCCATTTTGTTGTTAGATGATATTTTTGAAAAATTAGATGAGTCTAGAAGCGAAAAATTGATTCAATATGTGACAGCATTAAATACACAACTATTTATTACCGATACACAAATGCATCGAGTACAAAAAGAATTTAAAGAATTTGAGCAGAATATTCAGTTTATAGAAGTTGGTTAATAAACGACTCAATAAATTTTTCTAATGCCTGTTTTCAATTGCCTTTAGATTATATTTTTGCGCAACGTTAATCTTCAACGTTGCTTAAGTAAAACCAAAAAAATAACGAAAGTTAATCGTTAGTGTTCATCAGTTTTTTGGATATTGCATCCGCTGGGCAAATAACATATTGACCTTGGTTTTTAAACCATGTAATTTGTCTTTTGGCATA
>CANHNT010000064.1 GCA_947461985.1 Bacteroidota bacterium
AGAGTTACACGACGAAACAATGGCTGTAAGCGCAATTACAGACAAAAGCGAAGCCTCTGCATTTTGCAAAAACATCATCAATAAAACAAAAGAGCAAAAAGAAATTAGTCAAAAATTTCAATCGGAATTGCAAGCATTAATGAATGAAATGTTGATTACCGATGATGCAACGAAATTGTTGCAACGAATGGAAAAAGCCATTGAATATTTTGCCAGAATTATTTATGATGATTTAATAATGCCTTTATCAAAATTTATGGAGGCCTTGCAAAACAGATCTCGAATGAGAACTTATTTTGCCAAAGTGCAAGAAATAGATATGATATGGTGGCACAAAATAAATGAATTACAAAAAGCAAGTTTTAATGGCGAATTAATTGCAAAAAAATTGAAACCGTATGCCAAAGAAGAAGCCGTTAAAATTATTGTTCCACCAAAAGTAAAAAAAGGAGACAGTTCAAAAGATACCTTAATTTATTATCAAGGTGGAAAAACAATTGAAGAAATTGTTGAAATAAGAAAATTGGCACAAAGTACTATTGAGGGGCATTTGAGCGAATATATTATAACTGGGGAATTGGGAATTGAATCGTTTTTGAATTCTACTCAAATTCAAAAAATAAAAGAGACGTACGAATCATCAACAGATGCTACAACCAAAGTCATTAAAGAAAAATTGAATGATGAATTTAGCTATGGTCAGTTAAGAATGGCCGTAAATTATTTATTGTTTAAAAAAGAAATTTCATTGATTGGAAAGTTGCCAGCATTGCCGAAAAAATAAATTATATTATACAAACTCAGTCAGGGTTCAAAACCCTGACTGAGTTAAATCCAACATTAATTTTTATCTTCCCGAAATGTTGTAATTCGAAAAATAACTTTTTCATTTATTGTTATTGATGGCACTAAGCATCATCATCATTCCGAAATATTATATTACAGGTGATGGTGGTACTGGAGCTTCTAAACTTCATAAGGTGAAAACTGCTACATCTCAAAATCCAACATCAGCTTATCTTTCAGCAATCGCAACGAAGGATTTCGATCAGCCATTAATTCAAAAATTTCACGGGTACTTAATACATTGTTTTCTGAATCTTTTTCGGAAATTACTTTTTCAGTTATAATCACATTTATAGCTTCATTGTGATATTTACGTTTAAACCAATCTAATAATGTCAATCGTTCTGCTGTTAAATAATCATAAACCGAAAGATTGGCAAGCACTTCAATATGATTTTCGGTGAAAACAAATTCACTTTCGAACAACATGTTTTTTGAAATTACTTTTTTGGCAAACATAATATCAACCAACTCGAGCCACAGAGGTTTAATATTTTCTTGTGTAGGTTGAATTTTTTCTTTACTAACTTGATTGGCTAATTGCTCTTTAATCGTATTTTTCAATCCTCTTAAACCACTTAATGACACGTTGTGTGTTTCTTTTGGTTTAGGAATTTCCACCGGGGCTTGCAATGGAATATTTAATAAAGTTTTAGGTTCTTCTAGAATTGTTTGAGAGGGTATTGTTGCTTTTTCCACTTCTAAAATAGGAATACTATTTTTCAGTTCAGCAGGCAACATGTTTTTACCTCTTCGAATGATGGTTTCAATCTCTGTTAAGATTTTTTTTTTAAAAGCGAACCATCTTCATCGCTTAAAACTTGAATGGCATTGCTTAAATAATTTAATTTTATTAATGCTAATTCTACATGTAAACGCTTGTTACGAGACTGTTTGAAACCAATTTCAGATTGGTTGGTAATCGAAATTCCATTGATGATGTAAGCGTTGCTCACTTGGTTTGCTTGCGTATAATATTTTGCTTTAATATTATCTGGCAAATCCATCAATTTTGCCACACGAGCATCTTTACACATCAATAAATTTCTAAAATGTTCTGTCAAACCATTTAAAAACATATCGCCTTCAAAACCTTTATTATTAATTTCATCAAACAACAACATCACTCCCACCATGTCTTGCATCATGAGCGATTCAATCATTTTGAAATAATAATCGTAATCTAAAATATTTAAATTTTCAACGGTTGATGTGTAGGTAATTTTATCGTTACTAAAGCTAGCAATTTTGTCCATAATAGACAATGCATCACGCATGCAACCTTCACTTTTTTGTGCAATTAAATGCAACGCATCTTTTTCAGATTCGATGTTTTCTTTTACACATATTTCTTGCAAATGTTCAACCGTATCTTTTGTAGTAATTCGATTAAAATCAAATATTTGACAACGAGATAAAATCGTTGGTAAAATTTTATGTTTTTCGGTAGTGGCTAAAATAAATATTGCATAAGATGGTGGCTCCTCTAGCGTTTTCAAAAACGCATTGAAGGCTTGAGTAGTTAGCATATGTACCTCATCTATGATATATACTTTGTATTTGCTGCCACCTTGTGGTGCAAAACGAACTTGATCAATTAAATCACGAATATCATCAACTGAATTATTGGAAGCAGCATCTAATTCATGTACATTAAAAGACGTATTTTCTTTAAATGAAATGCAAGATGGACAAACATCGCAAGCTTCCGCATCTTCCGTTCTGTTGGTACAGTTAATGGTTTTTGCTAAAATACGAGCACAGGTCGTTTTACCTACTCCTCTTGGTCCACAAAACAAAAATGAATGCGCTAATTGGTCTGTTTTGATTGCATTTTTTAATGTAGTCGTAATGTGCGACTGCCCCACCACTGTATTAAAGTGCTGAGGACGATACTTAATTGCCGATACTACATAATTTTCTGCCATGAGAATTGCAAATATAATATTGAATTATGATGTGCCAATGAATAAATAGTTCAAATCTTAAACTTTAATTTTTAAATTTGAATAATGTGATTAACCACAAAAGTTTACAAAAGACACAAAAGCTTGTTTTACTATAATCTTCTTAATTTATTTTGTGGTTATTATAATATTGATTTGTTGATGTGACAATGAATAGTTTTTGAAACTTAATTTGAACCACAAAAGTTAACAAAAGACACAAAAGATTGTTTTACTTATAACCTTCTTGCATTTCTTTTGTGGTTATTAATATATTGATTTATTTATGTGACAATGAATAGGATTCAAAACTTAATTTGAACCACAAAAGTTAACAAAAGACACAAAAGATTGTTTGCACAAATAAATCTAATACTTCTTGTATTTCTTTTGTGTCTTTTGTGGTAAAAAATTAACTATACATGCATTTAAAATTTATAAATATTACTTCTTATTTTTGTGATATGCAACATATAACTAGAAAATACCTATCTGACCTTACCTATCAAATAAATGGAGCGGCAATTGAAGTACACAAATTATTAGGTCCTGGGTTGTTAGAAAGTGCCTATCATACTTGTTTAAAGATTGAATTAGATTTAAGAGGAATAAATTACATTTCAGAATACTTTATTCCTTTTGAATATAAAAAGGTCTCTTTAAGTACTATGTTTAAAGCCGATTTGTTTATTGAAAATTGTATTGTAGTAGAATTGAAAACAGTTGAAGATTTTTCTCCTATTCATATTGCAAAAACGCTTAATTATATGAACTTAATTAAAGCACCAAAGGGCATTTTGTATAATTTTAATGTTGCTAATTTATATGCTGAAGGGCAAAAAACATTAGTTAATAAATATTATGAAGAAATAATCTAAACTATATATAAGCTTTTTTTTGTACAGAATTATTGATAAGTTAATAATACTTTTGCAAAAATATTGCAGTGAAACTATTCAAATCTTTTTCAAATTATTTATCTTTAGTAAAATTTAGCCATACCATATTTGCTATGCCTTTTGCTTTGATAGGCTTTTTTTTGGCTGTTGTTTATGAAAATAAAGATTTTGATTGGAAGATATTTATTGCAATTATACTTTGTATGATTTTTGCCAGAAGTGCTGCCATGGCTTTTAATCGTTACATCGATGAAAAATTTGACAAGCTTAATCCAAGAACTGCAGTTAGAGAAATACCGGCAGGCATCATCAAAAAAGAAAATGCATTCCTATTTGTAATTATAAATGGTGTTTTATTTATTGCAACTACATTTTTTATTAATAAAATTTGTTTCTATTTATCACCGGTAGCATTATTTACAATTTTATTTTATAGTTACACCAAACGCTTCACTGCATTGTGTCATGTGGTTTTAGGTGTAGGATTATCTCTTGCTCCAATTGGTGCTTATTTAGCCGTTACAGGCTTTTTTGATATCTTGCCAATATTATTTTCATTTGTGGTGTTGACCTGGGTAAGTGGCTTTGATATATTATATGCTTTACAAGATGAGGATTTTGATAAAGAACATAAATTAAATTCTATACCTACACTTTTAGGTCGAAAAAAAGCATTGGTAGTGTCTATTTTATTGCATTTAATTACAGCAATTATTGTTTTAGCGATTGGATATATTGGATGTTTTAATTATGTTTATTGGATTGGCGCTTCTTTATTCATAGGTTTATTAATATATCAACACACGTTAGTCAAACCAAATGACATCAGTAAAGTAAATATGGCATTTGCAACCACCAATGGTATTGCTAGCGTTGTGTTTGCTATATTTGTAATTGTTGCCTTGTATATGCAATAAAAATTAAACGATGCCACGACTATTAGCAATTGATTACGGAATAAAACGAACAGGCATTGCTGTTTCAGATCCAATGCAAATTATTGCCAGTGGATTAACCACCGTTGAAACGGGCAAATTGATGCAATTTTTAAAAAAATATTTTACGGAAGAAAATGTAGCATTAGTTTTAATTGGCATGCCAAAAACATTGCGAAACGAGGCAACAGACGCAACTCCATTTGTTGAAAAATTTATTGAAGCATTTAAAAGAGAAATTCCTACAATTCCAATTAAAATAGTAGATGAACGTTTCACTTCTAAAATGGCATTTCAAACGATGATAGATAGTGGAATGAAGAAAAAAGACAGACAGAATAAGGCTATGATTGATGAAATTAGCGCAACCATTATTCTACAAGGCTACATGTCTAGTTTTTAATATTTTTATCATTAGGTATTTCAGCGCCCATGTCTAAACCAGCAACACCTCCACTTACAGCCATTTTCATAGCATCAGAAGGATTAATATCTAATGGTTGAATATTTTCAATATCGACTATAAATAAAAATCCACTTACCGCATAAGAATGAGGTAAATAAACGGCAACTTTTCCTGCTAGATTTAATTTCGACAAATCCTTTTGAGTAATAAAACCTATTTGAAAAATTTCAGGATTCGTTCGAACTTTTACTAAAACTGGTTTAGTAAATTTCTTTTTATCACCCATAAAACTCTCAACCACATCTTTAACAGATGTATAAATAAATTTTAAAAAAGGGGTCCTTTCTAAAATGCTGTCAAAAAAATTGATCAATAATTTCCAGATAAGAAAAGTACTTCCCAACCATCCAATCACTATCAAAGATGAAATAATAATCACGAAACCCACCCCTCTTGGCATGAATGGTATTTTAGTATCAATGAAATCAAATATAGAATAGGCAGCCCAAGCAGTAATTGCAATTGGAGAGATAATAATTAACCCCTGAAGGAAATATCGTAAGAAAAGGGCCGCTATTTTTCGCATTTAGCAAATATATTTTATAATTAATACTTTCTAGCATGATTTTTGTATTAACTTTTTGTATAATTTTGTACATATTTAACTTACTACTGAAAATTGACAAAATGAATACAAAAATCACAACAACACTTCTGTTCTCATTATGCATCATTTGCATAATTTACCTAAACATGGAAAAAAATAATTTTATCCAAATAACCTTTTTATGTTTAGGTGCTTCGCTATCATTTTTTATGAATATAGCAAAACCTAATTATCCTCCTCAAAAAAATAAAAAAAAGAAAGAAGCGTACATTTCAGATATAAATTATAGAGGTATAAAATCCTAATCTTACCTTTTATCATTGTACTGAATTATATTTGCCGAATGCAACATATATTGGATAAAATTGAAGAACTTAAAAACGAAATTCGTGAAGCTGCTATTCAAAATCAAGAAGATTTAGAAAAATACCGAATTCGTTTTTTAGGGACAAAAGGTTTAGTGAAAGAATTGATGGGTGAAATGAAAAATGTTTCTTCTGAATTGAAGAAAGATTTTGGGCTAAAAATGAATGAATTCAAAGTTTTTGCAGAAACAAAATATACTGAATTTATAGATTCAACTGCAGAAAGTAAAGACCAAACATCAACTGTTGATTTTTCTCTTCCATCATATCCTTCTGAATTAGGTGCTCGGCATCCTATTCAATTGACTATGAATAAAATGATTTCTATTTTTGAAAAAATAGGATTCAGTGTTGCTGAAGGTCCTGAAATTGAAGATGATTGGCATAATTTTAATGCGTTAAATTTACCTGAAAATCATCCTGCACGAGATATGCAGGACACATTTTATATTTCGAAAGATCCCGATTGGTTGTTGCGAACGCACACAAGCAGTGTTCAAGTTCGTGCTATGAAAGAAGGTAAATTACCAATTCGACAAATTTTTCCGGGTCGCGTATATCGTAATGAAACAATTTCTGCTCGTGCTCATTGCTTTTTTCATCAAATTGAAGGACTTTACATTGATGAGCATGTTTCATTTGCAGATTTAAAACAAACGCTCTATCATTTCGTAAAAGAAATGTTTGGCGGTGATGTAAAAGTTCGATTCCGCCCATCATACTTCCCATTTACAGAGCCTAGCGCCGAAATGGATGTGAGTTGTTTTATTTGTGACAGCAAAGGCTGTAATGTATGCAAACACACTGGTTGGGTCGAGATTTTGGGATGTGGAATGGTGCATCCAAATGTACTTTCTAATTGTGGTATTGACCCTGAAAAATATAATGGTTTTGCCTTTGGAATGGGTGTTGAAAGAACAACAATGATGCAATATGGTATTAAAGATATTCGAATATTATCGGAAAATGATATTCGTTTTTTAGCACAATTTCAAGGAGTTATATAAAAAATATCAATTTTAGTATTATATTTACTCGAACTATTAAAAATATTATAAATATGGCAAATGAAATCCATGCATATTGCATGAAAACTAAAGAGAAAAATGTTTTAATGAAAGATGCAATTATTACTCAAACTTCTAGAGGCGGTTATATGGCTCAAGGAAATGATGGTAATGGCAACAAAATGACAACAATGCTTTCAAAAGCAAATGCGGAAGCAGCTGTAAAAGCTGGTCATGCTAAAATGGGCTAATTTATTCCCTAAAAATATTAAACACCAACACTTGTTGGTGTTTTTTTTTATTTACAGAAAAGCAATCTATTTTTACAAAATGATATTGATTACTGGTGCTTCAGGGTTAGTGGGTCTTCATTTAATTAAACAATTAAGTGAAGAGGAAATTCCTATTAGAGCGCTATATCATTCATCAATACCAAAATTTCTTGATGGCACTATTGAAAAAAATATTGAATGGTTTCAATGTGATCTGTTAGATATAATTTCATTAGAAATAGCATTTGCATCCATTACACATGTATATCATTGTGCTGCCATAATAAGCTATGACAAGCGTTTGCATGAAAAAATGAAAGAAATAAATATTGAAGGAACGGCCAATGTGGTTAATTTTTCAATTGAAAAAAACATTCAAAAATTAATTCACGTAAGCTCGATTGCTGCTGTTGGAAAAGAAGTTGATGGAAATGTGATAACAGAAAAAACAGAATGGGTAAAAGATGGAAATACCTCTGCTTATTCTGAAAGTAAATTTTTTGGCGAAATGGAAGTTTTTAGAGGAATTGGAGAAGGATTAAATGCGGCCATTATAAATCCTGCCATTATTTTGGGAGAAGGGAATTGGGATAAAAGCAGTAGTAATTTATTTAAAATTGTGCATGCTGAATTTCCCTATTTCACAAATGGTGCATCGGCTTGGGTGGATGTAAAAGATGTTGTGAAAGCAATGATTTTATTAATGAAAAGCGAAATCAATAATCAACGATTTATTTTAAGTGCTGGTAATTTTTCATTTAAAGAAATATTTACAATGATGGCTCAGTCGATGAATAAAAAACCTCCATATAAATTTGCTGCTAGATGGATGACAGAATTGGTTTGGCGTTTGACTTATATAGAAAGTATAATCACTGGCAAAGTTGCAACCATATCGAAGGAAACTGCACACAGTGCTCAACAAATTTCAAACTATGACAACTCGAAATTTTTAAAACAATTTCCGGATTTTAAATACGAAAAAATTGGAATTACAATTGATAGAATAGGAAAGAATTTTGTATCCTAAAGTCCTTTTATCATTTCTTCTAAAGCGGTTAAATGCTCTCTAAATGCTTTTTCTCCTAACTTAGTGATCATGTAGGTTGTATTCGTTTTTTTACCTATAAAACTTTTATTCACTTTTATGTATTTATTCTCTTCCAAAGGCTTAATGTGCGATGCTAAATTGCCATCTGTAACGTTTAATAGTTGTTTCAAAAAATTAAAATTTACATCTTCATTTACCATCAAAGCACTCATAATACCTAGCCGAATACGATGATCAAAAATTTTATTTAATTTTTCTATTGGATTCATTTTGTGCGATGTCAAATATTAGATGTCAGACTTGTTTATATTTAATATTTTAATAACCATATTTTTTCCACATAGCAATGCCATAAATAATATGAAGTACTCCAAACCCTAATGACCAAAACAACAATCCTTGAGGAAAGAAAAATAATGAGATTATACCTAAAACAATTTGACTATAGCCTAAATATCGAACTTCGCCTAAAGTGTATTTGCTCCCATTCACTAATCCCAATCCATAAAAAAGCAAACAAGCAGATGAAATAAATTCTATATAATTATATTCAACTAATTTTAAAATAAAAATACCTCCAACTAAAATAGGAAGAAGTGTATTAAATAATAAACGACGAACAG
>CANHNT010000065.1 GCA_947461985.1 Bacteroidota bacterium
AATCTGCAACATAACAAAATGAACGTGTTTGAGAACCATCGCCAAAAACAGTAATGTCTTCGCCTTTTAACGCTTGGCTCATAAAAGCTGGTAATGCACGACCATCGTCTAGTCGCATTCTTGGGCCATAGGTATTAAAAATTCGCACAATTCTTGTTTGCAAGCCATGAAAAGTATGATAAGCCATTGTTATCGCTTCTTGAAAACGTTTTGCTTCATCATAAACACCCCGAGGTCCAATTGGATTTACATTTCCCCAATATTCTTCTGTTTGTGGATGAACTAAGGGGTCTCCATAAACTTCAGATGTAGATGCGATTAACATTCTCGCATTTTTAGCTTTGGCTAAACCCAATAAATTATGCGTTCCTAATGAACCTACTTTTAATGTTTGAATAGGCATTTTTAAATAATCAATCGGACTAGCCGGTGAAGCAAAGTGCATGATATAATCTAAATCACCTGGAACAAAAACAAATTTGCTCACATCGTGGTGGTGAAATTCAAAATTTGGATGTTTAAATAAATGTTCAATGTTTTTAATATTGCCTGTAATCAAGTTATCCATCGCAATTACTTGAAAGCCTTCTGCAATAAACTTATCACATAAATGCGAACCTAAAAAGCCTGCGCCTCCAGTTATTAATACCCTTTTCATTTTTTAAAAATTTATAATATTTCGCCCTATAGAATTGTAATAGAATCCTTTTTCTTTCATCTCCGACATGTCATATAAATTTCTTCCATCAAATATGGCACTGTTTTTCAAAAGCACTTTCATTTTATCAAAATCAGGTGTTCTAAACAAGTTCCACTCCGTGCAGATAGCTAAGGCATCGGCGCCTTCTATCGCTTGGTATTGCTCCTCAGTATAGGTAATTAAGTGACAAATATCGGAATGATTTTGTTCGAAATATTCCTTTGTATTTTTCATTCCTTCAGGGTCAAAACATTTTATAGTAGCTCCGGCCTCAATTAATTTAGGAATAATATATAAAGCTGGGGCTTCCCGAATATCATCTGTATTGGGTTTAAATGCCAAACCCCAAATGCCAATTGTTTTACCTTTTAAATCACCGTTAAAATAATGGATAATTTTATCGGCTAATATTGTTTTTTGAACATCATTTACAGATATTACTGCATTTAAAATACTGAAATCATAGCCATATTGAGATGAAGTTTGAACTAAAGCTTGTACATCTTTTGGGAAACAACTTCCTCCATAACCAATTCCTGGAAATAAAAAACGCTTGCCTATTCTATCATCGCTTCCGATTCCTATACGAATGGTTTCTACATCAGCACCTACTTTTTCACAAAGATTGGCTAATTCATTCATAAATGTGATGCGCATTGCTAGGTATGAATTGGCAGCATACTTGGTTAGTTCTGCACTTCTTTCATCCATAAAATAAATTGGATTGCCTTGACGAACAAATGGGGCATACAATTGGTGCATCATTTTTTTAGCTCGTTCAGATTGTGTGCCTATAACCACTCTGTCTGGTTTCATAAAATCATCCACGGCAACACCTTCTCTTAAAAATTCTGGGTTGCTTACTACATCAAATTCGCCATCATAATTTTCTTTTATTTTAGCATGTACTTTTTCTGCAGTACCCACTGGTACCGTGCTTTTATTGATAATTACTTTGTAATTTTTGTGGGTAGATAATATTTTTCCAATTTCATCTGCAACACCTAAAACATAACGCAAATCTGCAGCTCCATCTTCACCTGGAGGTGTTGGCAACGCTAAAAAAATCAAATCAGAATTTTCTACGGCTTCTTTTAAATTGGTCGTAAAAATGAGTCTTTTTTGTTTCAAATTTCGTTGAAATAAAATGTCTAAACCAGGTTCGAAAATAACAATTTCACCATTGGAAAGACGCACTACTTTATTCGCATCAATATCAACACAAATCACTTGATTTCCTGATTCTGCAAAACATGTACCTGATACTAAACCCACATAGCCTGTTCCAATAACTGCGATTTTCATCATGCTAGTGAATTTACTATTTTTAGAAAATGGGTAATAATATAATCTTGTGTTTGCTCGTCCATTTCAGTATGAATAGGCAAAGAAATTACGTGGTCTTTTAACCAATCTGTAATTTTCAATTCGCCATTTCGCATTCCTAATTGCTCAAACATTTTTTGTTTATGTGCAGGTATAGGGTAATAAATCATTGATGGAATGCCTACTTCATTTAATTTTTGTTGAACAGTATCTCTATTTACCCCTTCTAACGTTAATGTATATTGATGGTAAACGTGGTGGGAGTAATTTTCTATTTTAGGTGTTTTAATGTTTGGATGATTCGCAAAACCGTTATTGTATTTAGTAGCAACCACTCTTCGGGCATCACAAAAAGCATCTAAATAAGGTAGTTTAGCTCTTAATACGGCTGCTTGTAAAGTATCTAATCTTGAGTTGCAACCAACAATTTCATGCACATATTTTTTTCGTTGACCGTGGTTAGCAACCATTTTTATCTTTTCGGCTAAATCTGTATCGTTTGTATAAACGGCACCTCCATCACCATAACAACCAAGGTTTTTTGATGGAAAAAAAGAAGTGGTTCCAATAGTTCCCATGGTTCCATTGGCTTTTTTTGTTCCGTCAGAAAATGTATAATAACCTCCAATCGCTTGTGCGTTGTCTTCAATCACATATAAATTATGTTTTTTTGCGATTGCTAAAATTGGTTCCATATCTGCACTTTGACCGTATAAATGAACCGGCACAATGGCTTTTGTTTTTGGTGTAATTAATTTCTCAATTTCATCAACATTCATTGTAAAATTGTCTTGGTTGACTTCACAAAAAACAGGCGTTAATTTTAATAAAGCGACCACTTCCACGGTTGCAAAATAGGTGTGAGATGGGGTAATCACTTCATCACCAGGTTGCAAATCCAATGCCATCATCGCAATTTGCAATGCATCGGTTCCATTTGCACACGGAATAACATGTTTCGCACCTAAATATGTTTCTAATTCTTTAGCAAATAACCCAACTTGTGGTCCATTAATAAAAGCAGTAGTATCAATTACTTCTTGCATTGCTGCATCTACTTCATTTTTTATTTTTTGATATTGACTTTTAAGGTCAACCATTTGAATGTTTTCCAATATAGAAATTTTTAATTGAGCGCAAAAATAGAATAAACTATCTATTTATAATTGTTATTTTAGAAATTTAAATGCAATTTTACTTTTTTATGGATAGAATAAAATTAGCATCTAAAATATTTTCAATACAATTGATAGCCTTGTTTGTTTACTCTTCTGTAATGGCGCAAGAAAAAGCAAAACCAAAAACTGAAAAAGTAAAAATAATTGCAGATAAGGTATGGAATATTGATTTTATTACTTCAATTGATTTTCCTCAGGCCGATTTAGCAAAGCGTTTTGGTACAAGCTATAGAATAGGAGTAGGGATAAAACATAAATCACAAAATAATTGGCTTTTTGGAGCAAAATTTGAATTTATTACTGGCAATAAAATGCGTGACGATAGTTTATTAATTAATTTAAAAACTACACAAGGGGCAATTATTACTCAAAGTGGTCAATTATATAATGTAGGTACGTTTCAAAGAGGTTATATGGCAAGTGTTCAAATAGGTAAAATATTTCCTTTTTGGCAATTAAATAAAAACTCGGGTCCAATGATGTTGGGTTCTGTTGGTTTTATGCAGTATAAAATTAACTTATTTGACAAAGACAATTCTTTTCCACAGCTTAGAGATGAGTATATTAAAGGGTATGATAGATTGACGAATGGCATCTTTATTGAAGATTTTATTGGTTACCAATACCTTGCTAAAAATAAATTAATCAATTTTTATGCAGGATTAAATGCAGTTTATGGATTTACGCAAGGCAGGAGAGATTATTTGTACGATTTAAAACGTTCCGACGCAGGGAACAGAAAAGATATTATGTTGGGGTTTAAATTTGGATGGGTATTGCCTATCTATAAAAAAAATACAGAAGAAACGTATTACTAATTTTGCTAGTTATTTATAATATAGGAATTTCAATCTACTATTTATTAGTCCATTTTGTTTCATTATTTGATGCAAAAGCCAAAGCCATATTAACTGGTCAAAAGCAATCTTTACAAACACTTAAAAACGAACAACATCATGAAGTTATTTGGTTTCATTGTGCATCAGTAGGTGAGTTTGAACAAGGATATCCGTTATTTAATAAATTAAGAAATCAATATCCTGAACACGAATACTTAATTACTTTTTATTCGCCTTCAGGATATCAATTTGTTCGTGAAAAATATCCTTCCGAATGGGTTCTTTATTTGCCCAAAGATACTCGAAAAAATATGCGTTTTTTTATTGAAAAAGTGAAACCTAGCTTAGTTTTTGTAGTTAAGTATGAGTTTTGGTTTCATTTATTAAATGAATTAAAAAAGAAAGAAATTCCTACGTTTTTACTTTCCGGAATATTTCGAGAAAATCAATTATTTTTCAAACCAATTGTGGGAACTTTTTTTTCTTCGATATTGAAAAAATTTACGCATTTATTTTTGCAAGATATAAGCAGTTTTGAATTATTAAACTCAATCAAAATAAATCAAAAAACAGTTTCGGGGGATACCCGTTTTGATCGGGTTTTAGAAAATAAAAAAGCACCTTTTGTGGATGAAAAAATTGAACAATTTATAGGCGATAAAAAAGTTTTTATTGTCGGAAGTTGTTGGAATGAGGATGTTGACATTATTGAATCAATTATTAAGCATTTGCCTGCCGATTGGAAAATTATATTAGCTCCCCATGAAATGAATACGTTTAAAACAAATTGGATAAAAGAATCGTTTCAATATTATACTTCTTCATCAAAAAATGTAGAAAGCAAAATATTAATCATTGACACCATGGGGTTGTTGTCAAAAGTATATCGATTTTCGAGTTTAACTTACATTGGTGGAGGCTTTGGAAAAGGGATTCATAATATTTTAGAACCAGCTGTTTTTGAAAATCCGATTTTTATCGGACCTAATTATCGAAAATTTAACGAAGCAAAAAGTTTAATTGAGTTGGGTTGTGTGTTTAGTCTCTCCTCTAAAAATGAAGTGCCCAATTTGATACCAAAAATAATTCTTAACCCCCATAAAATCAATGAAATTAAACTAAAAATGGGAAGTTATATTCAAGAAAACACATCCGTTTCTGATAGAATAATTGTCTTTTTAAAGGAAGCAGGGTATTTGAAATTGTAAGGGAATAAAAAAACCTGTTTTTAGTTTGGATTTGAATAACTATATTAGCACATTAATTTAAGAGACACATTCCGAAAAAATGAAACGATTTAGTATATATATAAGTTCGATATTCTTAGTTTTTATTGGATTTCAAGCCCATGCACAATCTTTGATAGTTGGATTTGATACCGTTTGTATTAATTATGAACTAAAATTAACAACTACTGATACGTTGTCAAATACAAATTATTGGGGTTTTTGTTCAGGCTACATTAATAATACACCAGCAGGAAGTAGCATAGCAGCTGGAACAGGTTTAAGTGCACCAACTTCAATTGCCATTCAAAAAGCAAATAATTTATATTACGTTTTTGCCGTAAATTCTGGAGGAAGCAGAGATATTATTCGCTATGATTTTAATGTAAACTTGCCAAGTGTACCGTTAGCAAATAATATTGGTAATTTAGCTGCAATGGTTCCTGTAAACCCTACTGGAATGCAAATAGTGAAAGATTTTTCAGGCAATTGGCATGGGTTTTTATTGGGAGGAACGCTCGGGAAATTTAATTTAGTGCGTATGGATTTTGGAAATTCATTATCCAATATACCTACTAGTGAAGATTTAGGATCAATCGGAGGAATTCTAAATGAACCACAAGATTTATATGTATTTAATGAAGGGGGAAATTGGTATGCGATGATTTTTGGTGCATTAGGGCATGTTCATTTAGTAAACTTCGGAGTTAATATTGAAAATATATCACCAGCAACTTCTTTATTAGATAATATAGGCGTTGGGGTTTCTGGTATTTGGCCGGTACTTGAAAATGGAAATTGGTTTATTTTTTATGTAAACAAAACGAATCATTCATTAAATAGAATTGATTTTGGAAATTCTTTAGCCAACTCATTTTTGCCGCTTACTAAGTTTAACATTGCAGGGGGGACATTAGGAAATCCTTTTAATGACCCTAAAGATGTGTCTTTCATAAAAGATTGTGGAGTGTATTATGCATTTGTTACGAATCAAGGAGATAATTCAATGACTAAATTGACATTTAATGCAAGCGTAAAAAATGTACCTACTATTCTTAATTTAGGAAATTTTGCAGGTTTAAATGGTCCAAGTTATTTAACGCATTATTTGAGAGATAAAGACAATATTATTTCATTTACAGCAAATAAAAATGACAATTCAATTTCTCGTTTAGAATATAATAGTTGTATTGCATCTACTATACCTAGCTCAACATTAAAAACACCACCTTCTTATAGCTACACAACTCCAGGTACTTACAATGTGTATTATGTGGGAGATGAAGGCTTACCAACGATGAAGGTAGATTGTAAATTAATCACGGTTTTGCCAAAACCAACAGTAGAAATTTCAAACGATACAGTAATTTGTCAAGGCGATACTTTACGTTTAATTGCCAATGGAATTAATGTATTTAGTGTAAATTGGAATCCAGTTTATAATACTCCTTTACCTACAGACGTAACGACAATTTATGTGCATCCTCATGAAGATTACCGATATAATGCACATTTGGAGTTTTTATCACATGATGGATGTCCGTACGACACCTCTGTTTTTGTAAAAGTAAATAGAGTTATAGCAGATGCAGGAGCGGACATTTCAGTTGCTGATGGTGCCAATACCGTATTAGGAGGTCCTAAAACATCGTACGGTGCAGAATTTAAATATAAATGGAGACCACCTTTATATTTAGATGATACGTTATCTGCAAATCCTACTTGCACTCCTTTAGATGTTCAAGCGTATTATTTTGAAGTGTTCAGTGATAGTTCTCGATGTGTAGCAACAGATACCGTTTGGGTAAGAACAGAATGCAGCGATTTTAATTTACCGAATGTATTTAACCCTTCAAGTGATATTCCTGTAAACAGAAATTTCGGCTTATTAAATTTTAATGTGATTAAATTAGAGCATTTTAAAATATTTAATAGATGGGGTGGTTTAGTATTTGAAACAACGGATCCTAAAAAAAGATGGGATGGAACCTTTAATAATTTAGAACTTCCTTCTGATAATTATGTATGGATTTTAGATGGGTACTGTGTAAACGGAAAGCGCATTAGAAAACAAGGAACGGTATTGTTGGTGAAGTAAAACAATTTGATATTTTATATAAAACGACTAGAAATACTAGTCGTTTTTTTTAAGCTTTTAATGGGGATTATTTTATGCAGTATTTTTAATAATCCTCTACCACAACCACCTCAATTTTATCAAATAATTCTTCATCATCTTTTAAAGCAATCATGTCGAGGTCGGTCATCAAGTATTGACATTTTATTCCTTTTTGTTCAAAAAAAGCGGTTGCTAATTTTAGTTGATTTTCACATTGGTCGAGTCTTGCTTTAAATGTAGAATCAGTCAAGCTATCTCCAGCGTAATAATATCCTTTCAAAAATATTTTCACAATTGCACTGTCTTCTTTCCAACTTTTCCAATTCGAAATAATAGAATCTAAAACAATTTTTGAGTCTGTCGTAAATTTATTTTTAGTGCTATCAACCAATAATTGATTTCTAAACAGCGTATCGGTTAAACCAGGTTCACGTAATTTAATGTTGTAAAATATATTATCAGCAAGCGCGTCATTTTTTAAATTCAATAATTTATAAAATGGACGATATCCTTTTACATGCACTGATATTAAATAAATTTTGTCCATTTGCAATGCTTTAGTATAACTGGCATCTCCTTTATTGCTTTCAATTGAACCTGTGTTTGTATTATTAAATAGGTAAGTGAAATTAATTTTTGCATTCCATATTTTTGTTCCATAAAATTTATCTTCTACAAAACCTTTTAAACAGAGCGTAGGAATAGGCCTTATAGCAGGATATAAATCAAAGCTGTATAAATCTAATCCTCCTTTAGAATCTTTTCTATTAGAAGCGCAATATCCTTTTGTGCCTTTTGCATTCACTACTATACTGCCGTCAAAGCCTTTGGTGTTAATGGGTGCACCCAAATTAATTGGTTTTTTCCATGAGCCATCATTGTTTCTTCTGCTCAAAAATAAATCATTATCTCCCAATCCAATTTGTCCGTTACTTGAAAAATAAAAGGAAACATTATCTGGATGAATAAAAGGGGCGGTTTCATCTTTTGATGAATTGATATTGGGACCCAGGTTTTCTGGTTTCGACCAAAAATAATTTGTAAAATGTGAAACCCAAATGTCTTTGCCACCATAGCCACCTTCTCTGTCACTCACAAAATACATGTCTTTATTGTCACTGCTCAAACAAGGCTGTCCTTCATAGCCGGGAGTGTTAATGGTTAATCCAAATTTTTGAGGTTCACTCCATGCACTATCTTCTTGATAACTAAATACAATATCACATCCTCCACCCTCGTAGCCATTAGGACTTCGTAAATCACAACGAGTATAAAATAAATAATAGCCGTCAGCACTTAGTTTGGCTGCACCATCTGGCAAGCCCGAATTTGGAGGATATCCCATGTTTTGTGCTTTCCTCCAATTCTGTATTGTGTCAAAAAGACTCACAAAAAAGTCTTCATTGCCACCTACATTACGAGTAAAAACGAGCGTTTTGCCGTCTAAACTCAATGAGGGTAAATATTCATTTTCTTTTGAATTAATACTATCTCCTAA
>CANHNT010000066.1 GCA_947461985.1 Bacteroidota bacterium
GTGATGTGCTCTACCAGCTGAGCTACAAGATCAACGTCCTTTCTTTCGATTGGAGTGCAAATGTATAATAAATATTTTAACTTACAAACCAAATTAGTAAAGTATTTTTGCGTTTTATGAATAATTTTTTTCAAAACAAAGTCATATTAATTACAGGCGCCACCTCTGGTATTGGCAAAGCATTAGCGATTCAATTACTTCACCAAGGGGCAAAAGTGGCTGTTTGTAGCAGAAATGCCGATAACTTATTGTTGATGGCCACTGAAATTAATACTAAAAATTTACTAACCGTTCAAGCAGATGTAAGCAATGAAGCGGACTGTAAAAATTTTATAGAAAAATCATTGGAAGCATTTAATGCAATAGATATTTTAATCAATAATGCAGGAATAAGCATGCGCGCTATGTTTCAAGAGGTTGATTTGAATGTGTTAAGACAAAGTATGGATATTAATTTTTGGGGAACTGTTTATACTACAAAATATGCATTGCCCTATATTTTGAAATCAAAAGGGAGTATTTTAGGCATTTCCTCCATCGCTGGATACAAAGGCTTGCCTTGTAGAACGGGTTATTCGTCTTCTAAATTTGCGATGCAAGGTTTTTTAGAATCTTTAAGAATTGAACTCTTAAAAACAGGCGTAAACGTACTGTGGGTTTCACCTGGATTTGTATCAACCAATATCAGAAATACGGCATTAAATGCAAGCGGAAATGCACAAAGTGAAACGCCGATGAATGAAAGTAAATTAATGAGTGCGGAGGAATGTGCTTCCATCATTATAAAGGGGATTGAAAAAAGAAAAAGAACCATCATTATGACTACACAAGGAAAATTAACTGTTTGGATGAACAAATTTTTTCCGTCCTTTGTAGACAAGCAAGTGTATAAACATTTTGCCAATGAACCCGATAGCCCTTTAAAAAGTTGACAGTTGTTAGGAATACAAAAAGTAGAAACAACTAATTAAGTAATCATTTAAGTAAAAAGTAGTTAGTAGTAAGAATTTAGAAACACAACCATAAATTATGTTAGATAGAACAATAGAACCTAAAATATTTTCACCCATAGATTTTGATTACAATTTACCAGATTGCAAGTCAATTGTTTTTCAAAATGGCATTGGCGTGCATTATTTTGCCGACGATTTGCAACCCGTAATGCAACTAGAAATGGTTTTTAAAGCTGGGCTTTGGTACGAAAATCAAAATGGGATTGCCCAAGCAACAGCATCGCTTTTGAAAAGTGGAACTTCTAAAATGAGTTCTTTTCAAATCAATGAAATGTTTGAACAATATGGGGCTTCTGTAAAAACAGTTGCCGGTCCCGATTTTGCTTCTGTAACCATTAGTTGTTTAACGAAGCATCTTTCAAAAATACTTCCTGTAGTTGCTGATATGCTTGTGGATACTCAATTTCCTCAACATGAAATAGATATTTTTATTCAAAATGCGAAACAACGATTGTCGGTGCAATTATTGAAAAGTGATTTTGTAGCCAATCGAAAAATTGATGAATTTCTTTTTGGAATTCAACACCCTTATGGAAAATATTCTGTGGTAAAAGATTACGAGGCGATTAATCAACAGGCTTTGACAAATCATTTAAAAACATATTACTCAAGTAACAACTGCACTTTTTTTATTGCAGGGAGTTTTGCAGAATCCGATATTGAACTCATCAATCAACATTTTGGGCAAACGAATTGGAATAATGAACATGCTTTAGTGGAGCCGGTGTTCGAAGTGCATTCGGCCGTAGAAAAAAAATATAAAATAAATAATGATGAGAAAGGGGTACAAGGTTCAATAAGAATAGCTTGTCATTTCCCGAATAAACACCATGAAGACTTTTATCCAATGATTGTTTTAAATACGATTTTAGGAGGTTATTTCGGCTCTCGATTAATGAGTAATATTCGTGAAGACAAAGGCTATACTTACGGAATACACAGCTACATGTATAATCAGCTAAAACAATCGGCTTATTTAATTACGACTGAAGCAGGTAAAGATGTTTGTGAAGCGACCATAAAAGAAATTTATTTTGAAATGGATGTGTTGAAAAATGAATTGGTCGATGCAGAAGAATTAGAGCTCGTAAAAAATTATTTATTAGGTACTATTTTAGGTGATTTAGATGGCGCTTTTCAAATTATGCAACGCTGGAAAAGTTTACTATTGAATGGCTTTACCAAAGAACGATTTAATAAAAATATCGAACTCTATAAACACATTACACCGGAACAATTGCAAACCTTAGCAAAAAAATATTATCAGCAAGAAAATTTTTATGAGTTAGTGGTTATATAATATGTTTAACCCAATACTAAAAAATGGCATTGCCTATCCTCTTTTTTGACAACTAAAATTATTTTTAATTTTAACATCTAGTAACCAGATTACAAACGAACAAATACTACATTTGTAAGGTGAAAAAGTTACTATTTGTATTATTATCTTTTATTGTGGCATCTCAAGTAGATGCACAAATCGTTTTAAAAGGAACGATTATAGATTCTGCAAAAAAGAATACCATCAATTCAGTAAGAGTAGAAAATTTATCCACTCATCAAGGTGATTACAGCAACGCAGATGGTTTTTTTTCCATTGAAGGCAAAGAAGGCGATTATATTATTTTTTCGTATTTAGGATTTAATAATAAAGTGATTCGATTAAATTCCAGCTTAAATAACAGCAATCAAATTGTAAAAATGTCCATTAAAACAGTTGGTTTAAAAGGGGTGACAATTAAACAAGGTCCTACTCAATATCAAACCGATTCGGCTAAAAGAGCTGACATTTATAAAGACGCTTTTGACTATACGCAAACAAAATCGGCAATGTCGCCCATAACGAGCCTCTATCAAGTATTCTCAAAAAAGCATAAAAACATGCGTCACTTTCAAGATCAAATTGTAGACATTGAAAAACAAAAATTTATTGATACCCGATACAGCGAAGCGCTTACTGCTCAAATGACCGGGTTACAAGAAGAAGCGTTAATAAAATTTATGCAAGCCTATCCTATGGAGGTTGATTTTGCAAGAGCGGCTTCGGATCTTGAAATAAAAATGTGGATTAAATATAATTTTCAAGAGTACTCAAAAAAGAAAAAATAACTTTTTAGGAATTTATGTTGCTGTTCAAGGCGATGTTTGAGATGCACATAAATATATCGCATTGGCATTTATTGCATCCATATTAATCAGGTGTATCATTTATCTTTGTAAAAAGAAAAACATGAAAACGCTTATCCTCACACGCCATGCAAAATCCGATTGGAGTAATTTGCATCAAAAAGATTTCGATAGAGAACTCAATGAACGTGGTTTGAGAGATGCACCTATGATGGGCAAACGATTGTTAAATAGAAATATCCAGTTAGATTTATTGGTCTCGAGCACAGCAAAACGGGCCGCACAAACAGCAAAATTAATTGCGAAAGAATTAAAATATGCATCAGGTGAAGTTCAATGGGTAGACTCTTTGTATCATGCACCTCCTGCGATTATTCAAGAGGCTATTTTTGGCATTTCAAATAAAATAAATACACTTATGATTGTTTGCCATAATCCAGGAATAACTGATTTTGTAAATAAGCTAACCAATCATTTAATTGAGGACATGCCTACTTGTGGAATGTGTGCTTTGCAATTTCCTGTAGAAAAATGGGAAGATTTACCTACCGCAAAAGCACAATTGCTATTTTATGATTTTCCTAAAAATAGTCTCTAATAATTGGTATTTTCTAAACGTATACCACAACTCATTTTTCGCAAATTGAAAACCAGATTTTCCATCTAGAAAACCTAATTTGAAAACATAGTTTCTGATAAATCCGAAAACTGGACTAAAATATATTTTTATAAACGTTGCTTTTTTTGTTGATTTATTTGCAAAAAGTTGCGCATATTTTTCTAATCGTTGCAAATGCTCTTGTACTGTGTTGTATGAAAAGTGATAGACAAAACCCGTTAATTTTTTAATGGTTATTTCATCTTTAAAAATTACATTTTCATGCACTTCGTCTTCGTTCCAATATCCATTTTTTCTATTAAAAATACGCAAGCGAAATTCATTGGCAACCGCACCATAATTTAATGGCTTGCCACAGTAGATCATTTTTCGTTGAAAAGAAAATGAATCAGTCGCTTTCATTTCATTTGTAAATAATTGAATCATTTCATTCCTCAATTCCTCATTGATTACTTCGTCAGCATCCAAACTTAAAATCCAATCGTATTTTGCATGTTCATTTCCTTCATTTTTTGTACGTGAATAGCCTTTCCAAGTAGTTTGCAAAATTGTTGCCTGCATGGATAGGGCAATCTCGATGGTGTTGTCGGTGCTTCCATTATCTACAATCAAAATATCATCCGTTAAACCAATTAATGGTTGCAAACAACGAGCAATATTTTGGGCTTCATTTTTAGTTAGTATAACAATGGACAATGGTAGCATGTCGGTAAAATTAAATTTTATTGTATATTTAACCACAATAAAATTAAAAATAATGGACAAACCAATTATAGCAGAAAAATTTCCGATAGCAGTTACTGTAGAAAAAGACAAAAATTATGCATGGTGCACTTGCGGTTTAAGTTCAAAACAACCATTTTGCGACGGCAAGCACAAAGAAATTGAAGGAATGCCCTTTAAGCCTTTGGTTATGAAATTTGAAGAAGAAAAAGAAGTGTGGTTTTGCCAGTGTAAACACACAAAAAATGCACCTTTTTGCGATGGTTCACACAAAGAATTATAGAAAATAATCATCAGCATATATTCTCAAAGTATATTTGCATTTCATGACCATAGATGTTGTAAATACAATCCAATTAGAAAAAATATTTTTAGAATTTCCTATAGATTTATATAAGGATGATAAAAATTATATTCGCCCTTTAGATAAGGACATTGAGGAAGTGTTTGATAAAAAGAAAAATAAATTTTTCAGACAAGGCGAATGTGAACGTTGGCTACTGAAAAGTAAGGAAGGGAAGTACATAGCTCGATTGGCTGTATTTGTCAATAAGAAATATGCACAAGAACAACCTACCGGTGGCATTGGTTTTTTTGAATGTATCAATAATCAGGAAGCTTGCAATTTTATTTTAGATAAAGCAAAAGAGTGGTTGTTGGCAAGAGGTATGGAAGCAATGGATGGTCCAATTAATTTTGGAGAGCGTGACAGATGGTGGGGATTATTAGTCAATGGTTTTGAGGAGCCTTTATATGCAATGAATTACAATCCAACCTACTATAAAACATTGTTAGAAAATTATGGCTTTCAAGCTTATTTTCATCAATTGTGTTTTGGGATGAGCACGAAAACTCCATTGAGTGAAAAAATGATGCGTTGGCACGACCATTATGAAAAAGATCCAAACTTTACTGTAGAGCATATCAAAAAAAATAACATTGATAAATATGCAAACGACTTTACCATCATTTACAACAAAGCTTGGGCAAAACATGGTGGAGGAAAAACAATTGAATTAAAACAAGCCAAATTAATTTTTGGGAAAATGAAACCGATTATTGATGAAAAAATAACTTGGTTTGTGTATCATAAAGGAGAGCCAATTGGCATGTGGATTAACATTCCAGATTTAAATCAATACTTCAAACACTTTAATGGAAAATTTGGTTGGTTGCAAAAAATTCATTTTTTGTATTTAAAAATGACAGGTGCTTGCAAACGTTTCGTAGGTGTTGTATATGGCATTGTGCCTGAGTTTCAAGGAAAAGGAACCGATGCTTATATGATTGGAGAATGCAGTAAATATGTACAGCCTTCGCAACGCTATCATAATTATGAAATGCAATGGATAGGAGATTTTAATCCTAAAATGGTTAATTTGGCTAAAAATTTAGAAGCAGGTGAAGTGCGTCGTTTAACCACTTATCGTTACTTGTTTGACCGCACAAAAGAGTTTAAACGACATCCGATGTTGGGTTAATTTGCTGTGTTAAAAAAATACATTTCATTTTGAAATCAATACTTAAATATACTTTTTCAATTTTCTTTTTTTGGTTGTTTGTGTTTTTCATCAACCGATTATTTTTTGTATGGTATCAACTGCCTATAGGAAACAGAATTGGTTTGCACAGCGATTTAGTAAGTGCATTTTACAAAGGGTATAAATTAGATTTTGCAACAGCAGTCATGTATTCTTTATTGCCGCTGCTTTTACATGTTGTGTATTTTATTACTGAAATAAAAATCTTTAAAAAAATTGCCTTGGTTTTAATGGCGGTGTTTTTAGTCATTTATGCTGCTACAGGCATCGGCGATGCAGGATTGTATAAAGAGTGGAATGCCAAAATAAATTTACAAGCACTTGAACATTTCAAAAATCCTTCTGAAGTATTTGAGACTGTTTCTATCAAATTGCAATTGTCCTTTATGCTCATGTTGTCGTTGTTTACGATTCCATTTTATTATGTATATAAAAAAATAACCCATGCACATATTCAATTAGAAGAACAATCATCTTTTAAAAATAGGTTTTACAAATCAGTTATTTATTTTTTAATAGTCACAGGGTTCGGTGTAATTATTATTAGGGGTGGTTTTACAGGAATACCGATGAACCAAAGTGCCGCTTATTTTAGTAGAGATGTGTTGGCAAATGACATTGCCGTTAATCCATTTTACAATATTTTACAAGACCTAACCATAAAACAAAATATTCCTGACGAATCAATTTATAAATGCAGAAGCAATGAAGAAGCTCAAAACTTAATTGCTGACGATTTTAAGGTTGAAAAGGATAGCACTGTTGCTATTTTAAATACCAATAGGCCCAATATAGCAATCATTTTTTTAGAAAGTTGGAGTGCAGACAATGTAAGTGTTTTAGGTGGTATTGAAGGGTGTACTCCACAATTTAATGCATTGAGTAAAGAGGGTTTGTTATTCACGAAAGCTTATAGCAATGCATACGTTTCAGATCAAGGAATTCCTGCGGTGTTGAGTGCATATCCTTCTGTAAGCAGGGTGGCTATTGTTAATCAGCCAGCCAAAGTGCCCTCGTTGCATTGCATCAGTGAAGATTTACTGCCCTTAGGTTATAGCAGTTCGTTTATGTTTGGAGGCGATTTAATTTATGGAAATTTACGAGGCTATTTATTAGAGAAAAAATTTGTAAACTTAAAAGAAGACATCGATTATCCTCAGCATCCCAAAGGTAAATTAGGAATACACGATGAGTTTATGTTTCCTGAATTTTTAAAAACATTAAATGAAACTAAGTCCCCTTTTTTGCAATGTTTTTTTACCACAAGCACCCACATGCCGTATGATTATCCTAGCAAAACAAATTGGCAATCTGTAGCAAATGATGTTGAAAAACAATACACCGAATCTGTACATTATTCTGATGAACAAATGGGGAAATTTTTCGCAGAAGCAAAAAAACAACCTTGGTATCAAAATACGTTATTTATTGTAGTAGCAGACCATAGCCACAATACCATTATGCAACATGAGGCAATTGCACCTGCTCATCATCATATTCCTTTGTTGTTTTTAGGAGGCGCTTTAAAACCTGAATGGAAAGGTAAAACGTGGGATAAAATTGTATCCCAATTAGACATTCCATCAACCATTTTGCATCAAATGAAATTGCCTACAAAAAATTATGTTTGGTCACGAAATATGCTCAATCCATACACGCCATCATCAGCCTATTATGTTGTTTTTGGTGCTGTAGGTTATATCAATGACAGTGGCAGTGCAGGCAGTCATCAACAAAGCAGCTTCATACTGCATTCAAAAAATTTAGATACTACGCAAGCAATAAAACTCAATAACAAAGCCACAAGTTTTCAGCAATTGATTTACGAAGATGTAAAAAATAGAAAATAATTTTAGTGGCATTTAAAATAATCGAACGGCTCTAAACAATCATTACATCTGTATAAAGATTTACAAGCAGTAGAGCCAAATTCACTAATTACTGAGGTATTTTTAGACTGACAAATAGGACATGGTACAATTAAATCTTCAATAGAAATATATTCATTTGATTTATTTTGAGGTGGTGCAATGCCATATTCGTTTAGTTTTCGTTTTCCATTTTCAGTCATCCAATCGGTAGTCCAGGCAGGCGATAAAATTTCCGTAACGGTTACGTTTTTAATTCCTTGGGCAAGCATTTCCATCTTTACATTCATCGCGATCATTTGCATCGCAGGACAACCACTGTAGGTAGGAGTTATTAGTATCTCAATAGATTCATCTGCATTCATTTTCACATCTCTAACAATACCTAAATCGAGTATTGAAAGCACAGGCACTTCAGGATCTGAAACATTTTCTAAATAAGAATATATTATTTCTTTTGAAATCATTATTGAAATTTATTAAACCATCGTTTTTTCAAACTAAATAAAATAAGCCCGACAACTGATATCCGTCAACTGACAACTCTTTTTTACCATTCTGAATTTGGATATGTTTTTTGCATGTATTGCAAATCGGACAAAATAAAACCTAAATACTCCGTATGAATTCCTTTTTTACCACCCGATTGAAACCAACCTTTTTCGTTCGATAATGGAAAAGAGAGGGTAGCTTCTTCAATCGTTTCAGCCATTTTTTGTTGCCAAGCATCTTTTAGGGTTGCAATGTTGGGCGCAATTCCTTGTTCCATCATGGCTAACTCAATGTTGCTTGGAGAGAAAAGTTCGCCTGCATATTCCCAATGCTCAGCAATCGCGTTTTGCATTTTTTGCTTGCTTTCATCGGTGCCATCGCCCAAACGAACCACCCACTCACTGCTAAAGCGTAAATGATAGGTAACTTCTTTTAATGACTTTTCGGCAATGGCTGCCAAACGCTCATCGGTACTGTTTTTTAATGCCGTATAAA
>CANHNT010000067.1 GCA_947461985.1 Bacteroidota bacterium
AAATGCTAAACAATTCGTTTGATTATTCAACGCATGTTTATAAACGACATAAAATCCTGAATTGTCACTGTAGTTTGTTAGTTTGTCAAATGCAAAGGTATCAGGAGGATAAACAAAAGTATTTGTATTCCAAAAAATGAGCTCCCTATTTTTATAAACAAAAAATGAAAAGGGTAAGTTTTCAGTAAATTCAATTTCTTTTTTTGATAATTTACTGTTAGATATAGCTGTTATTAAACTTGAGTCTGTGTAAATGCTTTTAAATAATTTTACGTTTTGTAAAATACTTTTTTCAATTGTTTTACTTAATGCAATCGGTGTAACTCTAGGGAAAAATTTAGTATTTACAGATTTGATTGTTAAAATAAAAAACAACAAAGCCAAACCCAAAAACAATTTAGGATTAATGTCAAAAGGAAATCTAAAAGTAGTTTTTTTACTCGTGCTCATTCTTTTTTATTTCATTCCAAACTGCATCCATTTCCTCTAAAGAATATGAACTCAATTCTTTATTATTGTTCGTCAAAGTGGCTTCCATTTGCTCAAAACGACGTTTAAATTTTTTATTTGTTCTTTCTAACGCATTTTCTGGGTCAATGTTTAAAAACCTTGCATAATTAACCATCGAAAACAATACATCCCCAAATTCATCTTCCATTCTATCTTGGTTCCCTTCTGCAATCACTTCATCTAATTCGGCTAACTCTTCCATCAATTTCCTCTTTACTTGGCTTGTCACTTTCCACTCAAAACCTACTTGCTTCGCTTTTTCTTGTATTCGCAGTGCTTTAATTAATGCAGGCAATGATTTTGGTACTCCGGCTAAAACTGTTTTTTTACCTTCTTTCAATTTTAAATTCTCCCAATTTCGTTTAACGGTTTCTTCGTCCTCCGCTTTTACATTTGAATAAATATGTGGATGTCGAAATACCAATTTATTACACACTTGTTCAATTACATTATTTATGTCAAACTGCTTTTCTTCGTTAGCAATAGTTGCATAAAATATGATATGTAACAGTAAATCACCTAACTCCTCTTTAATTCCATCCCAATTTTGATCTGTAATGGCATCTACTAATTCATATAGTTCTTCTATTGTTAATTGTCTTAAAGTATGAATGGTTTGCTTTTTATCCCACGGACAATTTGCTCTTAAATCAATCATAATATTTTGCAATCGTTCAAAAGATTGTTCGTATTTTATCATTCTATTTCTTTCTTTATGAGCTTGAAAGATAATAAAAAAAATCATTTTTATTATCACTAACGAGAATTAAGCATTTGATTGCTTATTTTTACAAAATAGTGAGCGAAAAAAGTCCAATTTACAATAGAATAAAAAAAAATCTTAAGACATTAAAGTCTTATTTGAATCAAAATCAAATAACTTGCTATCGAGTTTTTGATTGGGATATGCCTGAATATCCTTTATGTATTGATGTTTATGAAGAAAAAATTCATTTGGCAGAATACAAAACCCGTCATCAATTAGCCGATGAGCAATATCAACTTTGGTTAGAAGAATGTATTTCGGCTGTAAAAGAAATATTTTCGGTAGATGAATCCGTTATTTTTTTTAAAAAAAGAGAACGACATAAAGGAACTCAATATGAAAAAGTGAATGAAACAAAAACCTTTTATACCGTTCAGGAAAATGGAATTAAATTTTTAGTCAATTTAAATGATTATTTAGATACGGGTTTATTCTTAGATCACAGAGTTATTCGAAAACAAGTGATGCAAGAATCCAAAGGGAAACATGTTTTAAATTTATTTTCATACACAGGTTCTTTTTCGGTGTATGCTGCAATGGGTGGAGCCTTCACAACTACCACACTCGATTTATCCAACACATATTTAAATTGGGCTAAAGAAAATTTTAAAGCCAATAATTTATCCCTTGCAAAGCATTCTTTTATTAAAACAGATTGCAAAGAATGGCTAAAACAAACACCTTCAAGATTATTTGATATCATTGTATTAGACCCTCCAACATTGTCAAAAAGCAAAATGACAAAAACTACCTTTGATGTTCAATTAGATCATGTGGAAATGGTCAACAATGCATTGAAGCATTTAGTTGAAGGAGGAAAACTCTATTTTTCGAATAATTACAGAGATTTTAAATTTGATTCATCTAAAATCATTGCTACAAAAATTACAGATATCTCCTTATTCTCTATTCCTCAAGATTTTAGAAATAAAAAAATACACTTTTGTTGGGAAATTATTAAATAACGTTTTACTCCAAAATATTCTTTTCTAAATTGTTAAAAAAAAGGCTTTACAATTTGTTAAGCGAAATAATATAAAGTAGTTTTGCAACTCTCAAAAAAGATCTTTATCATGATTATTAGAAGAAATATACGAATAAATGTGTTGTTGACTATTTATGAACAAATACAACAGAATGATGCAATTAATAGAAGTGCGGCACAAAATTCGTTAAATGATAAATTTTCTCAAACGAGTTCTCTTTTTACGAGTTTATGGCATTTAGTGGTTTTAACAGCCGATTATGTATTAATTCATGCCAATCAAAAAGCCTCCAAACACAGACCCACAGAGGCTGACTTAAATGTAAGCACCAAAATTATTTCAAATTCTATCATTCAAGAACTTAAAAAAAATATTCGATTTGAAGAATCTGTAAAGTTGCACAAAAGTCATTTAATGTTTGATACCTATTTTGTACGAGAAATATTTATGAAACTTGTTGAATCTGAATTCTACAAAAAATACATTACCGAAAATGAAAATTCAGTTGAATCAGACAGAGAATTAATTGAAAACTTGTTAAATGAAATTATATTAAAAAACGAAGTCACTTCTTCTTTTATAGCCGAAAAATATATAAACTATGAAATGGATGTTGATATGGTGCAAACATGGACAGAAAAAGTGCTAAAAAATCCTAAAAACTTTGCATTTAATAGAATAATTTCTACTGAAAAATTAGAATTTTCGCACGATTTATTAGATACATATTACGATAAAAAAGAAGTTGTTTTTGAACTTATTGAACCTAAATTAATTGGCTGGGATGCTGAAAGAGTAGCTATTTTAGACCTGATTATTTTACATTTAGGCATTTGCGAAATGTTATACTTCCCTTCTATTCCACTTCGAGTGACAATTAATGAATATATTGATTTAGCTAAAGGATACAGTACCCCACAAAGTGGTCAATTTGTAAATGGATTGTTGGATAATGTAAAAAAAGATTTAGAAGCACAAAACAAAATACACAAAAACGATTTTATTAAAAAAGAAAGAAAATAAACATGAAAAAGTTAGTTTTATTAGCTGCCATTTCTTCAATAATTTATGCTTGTCAATCGCCCAGCGATAAAGCAACTGAAGACGCTTTAAAAGGAAAACTATCGACTGATTTAGTTGAAAACCCTCGAAGTGCCGAAAATATGAACGCCTCCAATTTAGCTAGTTTAGGTCATCTACAATTTGATGACACCTTGCATGATTTTGGCATGATGAAAGAAGGAGAAAAAGCAGAATACGAATTTACCTACTCTAACACAGGTAAAAAAGCAATCATCATCAATGAAGCAAAAGGCTCATGCGGTTGCACAGTACCTGAATATTCTTCTGCACCATTGCAGCCAGGCGAAAAAAACAAAATGAAAGTAACTTTTAATAGCCAAGGAAAAAATGGATTTAATGAAAAAACAGTTTCAATCACTACAAATGGTAATCCATCTATTTACACGTTGAAAATATTAGTGACAGTCAATAAATAAATTTCTTTCTTTTAAATAGAAGAAGGTAGAAATTATCAACTACTTTTGTAAACTAAAATAAAAACAAAAATGAATATAGAAACAATAATTTTAATGGCAGGTGAAGGTGGTAAGCCGAACCCTATGATGAATATAATTTTCATGGTAGGTATGGTTGGGGTAATGTATTTTTTCATGATTCGTCCTCAAATGAAACGTGCAAAAGAGCAAAAAGAATTTACAAATACCAATAATGTAGGAGATACTATTATTACCACTGCTGGTATTTATGGCAAAATTGTAAAAGCCAACGACGATGGCACTATTTCTGTTGAAGTTGATCGAAATACCATTTTAAAAATGGATAGAAGTGCAATTTCAATGGAATTGACCAATGCTTATCGCAAAAAACAAAACACCGAAGTAAAAGCATAATTCTTGATTTAAATTATTCTAAAATGAAATTTTTATCCATACTAAAAAATAAATACTTAATTGTTACAGCCATTTTTTTAGTATGGGTATTTTTCTTTGCTCAATATGATTTAATGTCTCAAAAAAATCAAAAAGACGAATTGAAAGCAATGGAACAAAAAATTGAATACCTCGAAAAAGAAGTAAGTGCATTACAACAAGAAAAAAATCTACTCAAAAATGACAGTATAACCCTTGAAAAATATGCTAGAGAAAAGTATTATATGAAAAAAAATAATGAAGACGTATTTGTATTTGATACCATTCAGAAAAGGAACGTCAAGTTGGCTAACTAATTTTTTTTTCAAAATATTTATAATCTATTCAATAAATGTAAATTTATACAAGGCAATGAGAACAAACATTATAAGTTTGTACACAATACTTATTTTTGAAATTATGCAACTGAATCGATCTTAAATATTCTTAATTTCCTTAAATAGTTAAATTATATCTTACAGATTGATGCATTTCAGTCCAAGAAAGATAATATCTTTCGGTCCAAGAAATAAATGACAACTCTTTTGATGTCATTTTACATTCAAAATATAGTTAGAAAACGTAATTTTAACGATTAGTAGAAACATTCTAATCTTATTTTGAAGTATATTTGCAAATTAAACAAAATAAAAATGTCAATTTTAAATACATTACTTTTAGGAATGCCAGGAGGCTCAGAATTGATAGTAATTCTTGTAGTAGTATTGTTATTATTTGGAGGTAAAAAAATACCCGAATTAATGAGAGGTTTAGGTCGTGGAATGCGCGAATTTAAAGATGCCAAAGACAATATCAAATCAGAAATTGAGTCTGGTATTCATGATACTGAAAAATAAGTGATTCCTTTTTTCTTATTAAAAGATTTTTAAAGCACATGAAAAATATTTTTCCTGTATTTTTTTTACAATTTGTTGTATTTACATTTTTCGTAAATGCATCTTTTGCTTATAAAAAAGATTCAGTAATCATTATTACAAGACCGCCTACTAAAGAACGATTAGCACAAATTGAAGCTAGAAATGACAGTATTGCAAAACTGTCTGCAAAAACATCAATTGACAGCTCAAGATTTGTAACAAGAGCACCCAAAAATATCAAAAATGAGAAAACCAAAGGCCCAATTTACTTTACCGTAAATCAACAAACTTATGGCTCATTTACGGAATACATTACCAATTATGTAAAGAGTTATCATACAAATCATGGTCAACGAATCACACGAATACAAACGAACAACAGGGCGTATTTTAAGTTAATAGACAATGTTATGAAGCGATACAATGTTCCTAAGGAAATGAAGTCTTTAGCAATTATTGAGTCCGCTATGAATTGCAATGCAGTTTCGCCAGTTGGTGCCGTTGGTCCATGGCAATTTATGTCGGGAACTGCTAAAATGATGGGTTTACGAGTTGATGAAACCATTGATGAACGAAGAGATTTTTATAAAAGCACCAATGCGGCTGCACGATATTTGAAAAAATTACACAGCATGTTTAACGATTGGTTGTTGGTTATTGCATCCTATAATTGTGGTCCTGCTCCTGTGTTAAGAGCCATCAATGCTGGTAAAGGCAGAAGCTTTTGGGATATTAAAGCAAAACTACCCGGTGAAACCCAAAATCATGTGATGGCATTTATTGCAACCAGTGCTATCTTAGACAAGTTTACCAATGTTTTAGGAATGGGTGGCATTCCAAAAGATGGAAAATTAAATACTAAATTAGATAAAAATAGTCCCATAAAAAATAATCCTACTGCTAAATTAGCTTCCACAAAAGATGAAATAGAAATTGATGAAGTTGAGGAAGTTAAGAAACCTCAATTTTCACAAGAAGAACTCTCTCAAATGGCTATTTTAAAGGTAAAAGGAACCTATAATTTAAGTACGATTTCTACTATTTTAGATGAAGATTTAGTAAAATTAAAACGTTGGAATCCAAATTTTGATGAAGAAATAAAAACATCCACAGTTCCTATTCATTTGCGTTTACCACTTTCTAAAATAGAAAAATTCATCATTGAAAAAGACAATATTGTTGCAACTTCAGCAAAGAATAAATAATTGAAATGGCACGATATTTTATTGAAGTAGCCTATTTAGGAACTTCTTTCAATGGATTTCAAATTCAAGATAATCAACTCACTGTTCAAGGCGAAATTAACAGAGCCTTATCCCTCATTTTAAAGCAAGCAATACAAACTACCACTTCTAGCAGAACAGATGCTGGCGTGCATGCATATCAAAATTTCTTACATTTTGATACTGAAAAACCACTTTCAACTAAAACTATTTATAGTATGAACGCTATCGTTCATGCCGATTTAGTTATCAAAAATATTTACGCTGTTGCAAGCGATAATCATTCTCGATTTGATGCTACTGGAAGAAAATACAGCTACCATGTTATTCAAGAAAAAAATCCTTTTTTAAAAGAGACCGCATATTTTTTTCCATTTGCAATTGATGTGGAATTAATGAATGAAGTTGCTAAATTACTAATCGGAAAATTTGACTTCACGAGCTTTTCAAAACGAAATACCGATGTCAATAATTATTTCTGTACCATTGAATTGGCGTATTGGGAAGTTCATAAAAATTACCTAACATTTCATATACAATCCAACCGTTTTTTAAGAGGAATGGTTAGAGCCATAGTAGCAACTCTTTTGCAAGTAGGACGCAAAAAAATATCTATTCAAGATTTTCAATCGATCATAGATTCTAAAGATTGCACTAAGGCCGATTTTAGTGCCGATGGATGTGGTTTATTTTTAGAAGAAGTAAAATATAATATACCTTTGAAGCCAGTGGAGCATTTAAAATAAATATGAATATTTTTCCGAGTAATTTACCTGAGCAATTAGATTTTAACTACATTATAGACAAAGTAGTAGAATTTTGTTTTGGTAAAAATGCAAAAGAAAAAGCTGTCATTATAAAACCAAAAACTTCGCTTTTTCATATCGAAAAGGAATTGGCCGAAACGAATGAAGTTTTAATGTCATTGCTAAGAAATGATTCTTTTATACCAAATTCATATCCCGAAATTGATAAAGAATTACATTTATTAACAATCGAAAATACGGTTTTAACTGCCTTGCAATTTCATCAAATTAGAAATTTAATTAAGTTTAGCAATGAGCTGATTCAATATTTTTCGGACAAAGTAGATGTGTATCCTTTTTTAGTAAACAAACTTTCTCATCTTGAAAAAGATAAAATGGTGATTCAATTTATTGATGAAATTATTGATAAAGATGCCATAGTAAAAGATGATGCTTCTCCTCTCCTATTTAGTATCAGAAAGGAGTTACAAGAAAACCGAGCGAAGTGTGACAGAATTTACAGAAACCACATTCAACGATTAAAAAAAGCTGGACAACTTGCCGATTTCGAGGAAAGTTATGTAAATGGTCGTCGTGTTTTAGGTGTTTTAGCTGAATACAAACGAGAAGTAAAAGGAATTATTTTAAGTCAATCATCAACAGGAAGCATTTCCTTTATTGAACCCCAAAATGTAGTGGAGCTCAACAATGAACGAATGGAATTGGAAGATGGTGAGCGAAAGGAAATTTATCGAATTCTAAAGGATTTGACTACAATCATTAAACCTTTTCAGCATATTATAAAAGATTATTATGAAATTTTGGTGGAGTTAGATTTTGTGAAAGCAAAAGCAAAGTTGGCTCAAGTGTTAAAAGCCACAAAGCCCATAATTTCAAAAAATAAAAATCTAACTATTTTATTTAATGCATATCATCCTGTTTTGTTTATGCAACAAAATGAAAAAAATCAACCCACAGTTCCTATTAATTGTTCATTTGTAGAAGATGCCAGAATTATGGTAATCAGTGGGCCGAATGCAGGTGGAAAATCAATTACCTTGAAAACAATTGGCTTATTGCAAATTATGTTTCAATGTGGCTTATTAATTCCTGTGGCAGCCAAAAGTGAAATGTGCATTAAAGAAAGTTTGTTTGGCGATATTGGCGATAATCAAAGCATTGAAGATGGTTTAAGTACGTATAGTTCTCGTTTGCAAAAAATGAATTATTTTTTGAAACACACCAATGAAAAAACATTGTTTTTAATTGATGAATTTGGAACTGGTTCTGACCCCGACATGGGAGGTGCAATGGCAGAAGTCATATTAAACAAGATGAATGAAACCAAAGCGCATGGAGTGGTTACAACACATTTTACCAACCTTAAATTATTAGCAAATCATAACGAAGGTATTTTTAATGCTTGTATGTTGTTTAATAGCAAAACATTAAAACCCTTGTATCAATTGCATATTGGAGAACCTGGCAGCTCATTTACTTTTGAAGTTGCACAAAAAATAGGATTGCCCATTGAAATTATTAATGAAGCCAAGCAAAAGTTATCGAAAGAAAAATTGCAAATGGACAAATTACTTTCTCAACTGCAATTAGAAAAAAATATATTGGCGAAAATTAAACGAGATTTGCAAAAGCAAATGGGTAAAACTACTGCTGAAAAACGGGAGTTTCAAGAGTTGAATGATAAATTAGAAGTAACCTTAGAGCAAAGC
>CANHNT010000068.1 GCA_947461985.1 Bacteroidota bacterium
CTGCTGGTTTAAGTACAACTAAAGTTCAAAATGCATTGAACATGGGTAACTATGGTTCAATTGTATTAACTGCAATTGCTTGTTTCTTTTTAACTAAATATATTTTACCAGAAACCATGACATTACGTGGTTTTGAATTTACTTCTACGCAAGTTTTCTATTCTATTTTAGTAGGATTAGTTGTAGGAACCTTAATGAGCATCATTACAGAATATTATACAGCAATGGGTAAACGCCCTGTTATGACGATCGTTCGTCAATCAGCTACAGGACATGCTACGAACATCATTGGTGGTTTGGCAATGGGTATGGAATCAACATTTTTACCAATGTTAGTATTAGCAGGTGGAATTTATGGTTCTTATTATTTTGCTGGTTTATATGGTGTGGCAATTGCTGCAGCAGGTATGATGGCTACAACGGCTATGCAATTAGCAATTGATGCTTTTGGTCCAATTGCAGATAATGCAGGGGGTATTGCCGAAATGAGTGAATTGCCAGCTGACGTTCGTGAAAAAACAGATATTTTAGATGCTGTTGGAAACACAACTGCCGCTACTGGTAAAGGATTCGCTATTGCTTCTGCTGCTTTAACAGCATTGGCATTGTTTGCTGCTTTTGTTGGTATTGCTGGTATTGATGGAATTGATATTTACAGAGCGGATGTTTTAGCAGGTTTATTTGTTGGTGCTATGATACCATTCATCTTCTCTTCATTGGCAATTCGTGCTGTGGGTGAAGCGGCTATGGCTATGGTTGAAGAAGTTCGTCGTCAGTTCCGTGAAATTCCAGGAATTATGGAAGGAACCGGAAAACCTGAATATGATAAATGCGTAGCAATTTCTACAGATGCATCTATCAAAAAAATGATGTTACCAGGTGCGATTGCGATTGTATCTCCATTAATTATTGGGTTTTTATTAGGACCAGAAGTATTAGGAGGTTTCTTAGCTGGTGCTACCGTAAGTGGTGTATTGATGGGAATGTTTCAAAACAATGCAGGAGGAGCTTGGGACAATGCTAAAAAATCATTTGAAAAAGGAGTAGAAATTAATGGTAAAATGGAGTACAAAAAATCAGAACCACACAAAGCATCTGTAACAGGTGATACCGTAGGAGATCCATTTAAAGATACTTCTGGACCCTCAATGAATATCTTGATTAAATTAATGTCCATTGTTTCTTTAGTGATTGCACCTACATTAAGTGGCATGTTTGCAGTGGATATTCAACAACATAGAATTGAAAAAATTGCTACTATGCAAGCTGCCTGTGAAAAAGCAGGATGTGAAAAAGGAAGTGCTTGTTGTACTCCTGATTCAAAAGAAATGGATTGTGCAAAAGAATGTGAAGGAACATGTGATAAAGCAATATGTGAAAAACCTTGTTGTGCAAATGCAAGAAAAAGTACACCTCTAGTAAATGACACTTTGCAACAAAATCAGTAAAGAAAAAGATTATTTTAATTTGACGAAATTACGGGTATAAAATTGAGTCTTCGTTTTATGGAACAAGCTGATTAAATATCAATTAAAAAACTGCACCAGCAACGGTGCAGTTTTTTTGTTAAATAGTTATTAAGATTAATTTTTTGTTATTATTTAAATTTTGTATTAAATTTACTTCTTTAAATATAGTTAACATGATCAAAAAAATATCCTTACTCATATTTCTTGCGCTTTCTGTAATGAAAGTAAATGCCCAAACCTATTGTATTCCCAATTATAATCATCCTGGGGGTTTAGCGTTTGGATGTTCTGATCCTAATGGTGGAGATGTAATTAATAATTTTTCAACCACAGGAGGTTTAACTAATATAACAAACAATGGAACTGGTTGTAATGGAGATTACACCTATTTTAGTTCAATGGGTGCTTCACAAATTCAGGGTTTAACTGTGAATTTATCTATGCAATGTGGACCTACTTATGCCGAAGGTTTTAGAGTTTGGATAGATTATAACAATGATGGAGATTTTCAAGATTTAAATGAAGCCGTATTTGTTTCTACTGCTGCAACACTAGCAGTGCAAACTGCTACAATTACAGTGCCTGCAACAGCAACACCTGGTCTAAAAAGAATGCGTGTATTGTGCAGATTTAGTAATGTTCCTTTAATTACAGATGATTGTAACCAAGCAATGACTTACGGTGAATGTGAAGATTATAATTTTACAGTTATATCCAATACTCCTTGTACCGGAACTCCAACTGCAGGAACACTTGTAGCCTCTAGTTTAACACCTTGTTTCGGTAGCACTACTAGTTTTTCTATAACAGGTGTCCCTCAATTATCAGGCTTAGTTTATGAGTGGCAACGTGCAAATAGTTGTACAGTTCCAGTGTGGCAAACCGTTTCTGGTCCTTCATCAAGTTCAGTTTACTCTGCAGTAGTACCAGGGACAAAAGCATATAGATGTATTGTTACCTGTGTTTCTAGTGGATTTTCAAGTACGACTGCCCCAATTTGTGTCACGTCTCAAGCTTGGAGTCCAATTGGAAATTGTTGGTGTACACCAACCTATTCTGTTGCTGATACTGCTCAAAAAATAGCGAATGTAAAATTAGCTAACCTTAATAAAAATTCAGCTTCAGCAGGAAACCCTGCCCCATATTATGTAGACTATACTTCTGATCAATTAAATTCACTATTACCGATTCCCATAGTTTATGCAGGTATCCCTACGAATATTTCTGTTACCAATGGATCATCTGCTGATCAATATTCTGGAGTTTGGATGGATTATAACCATAATGGACAATACGATACTACTGAATATGCTACAACTGGTGCAAATGCAGGAGCGAATGGAGTATCAGTCATTACATTTGTAACGCCTACTGTTGCACCCAATTTAATTTCTACACCTAATGGAATAACAAGAATGAGGGTTAGAGGAGGGGAAACAGTTCAGAACACGAAATTTCAACCCTGTGGAAACACAAATTCAGCAAAAGGTGAAGCAGAAGATTATTTAGTAGATATTTATGCTCCTAAACCTGCTGATCCAGCAGTAGTTTCAATGAATGTTCCTTTGGGCAATTGTTTAAGTAATTGTGAATCAATCACAGTGGCTGTTCAAAATTATGGCTCTGCCAACATTTTAATCCTTTCAAACCCAATTAAAGTATTTTTAAAACTAAATAATACAATAGTTGATTCTCAGATTGTTACTTCGCCTAGTACACTAAGTCCGTTTGGAGGGAATACCGCTTTTGTAACTTTTCCATGTGTAAATATGTATGCAGGCGGAAACTATTTGATAAATACTTCAATTAAAATTGGCAATGCTGGAGGTGTGGTTAATGGTTACACTTCAAATGACTCCTTATCATTACCAATTTCAAAAATAAATTTCAGACCTGTTGTTACAGATTCATTAGAAGTTTGTCAAAATCAAACGATAGGATTTGGACAAGGAATGACAGTAACTGGTTGTGGAAATTTAGTGAATGATTCTATTGAAATTGTATTTAATGTTAACCCTTGTATTGATAATGTTGGAGCCACAAATGGTGGAACCAGCCAAATAGTCCCGGGTGCTGCATGTGATAACATATTTGCATGCAATTTTGCGTCTGGTATTATTCCATCACTTCCAATAAACAATCCTAATTTTTCTTATGGTGAGTATACGGTAACTAATTATACCACATTATATCCAAATGAACCTCGTTTTATACTTTCGAGTGCTGCAAACCCTACAAATTTTTCAAATATATACAACCCAGCACTTTTAGGATTTGGAGTTACTGGAAACATATATAATTTAGGGGTTAGCACAAATACAGGAACTACAGCTTCGCCAATTTATAAATATACAAGAAGAATAAATCCGGCAACAATAGGTCAGATTTTTGCTCCTAATAATGCTAACGCTGGTAATCCAATTAATGTAGGCTATTGGGAATCTTTTAATGATAATTTTTCTGCTTCAGATATTGTTCCAAATCAAGGTGGAGGAACTAAAGTAATTTTAAAAGTATATTACAGTTATGTGCCTACCAAAATCAACTGGTATGATAATGCAACAAGTAATACTTTGCTAGATACTTTAGTACCTTATAATCCACTTAGTATTTACAATGTCAATCCTACAGCACAATTAACGAATACATCAGTAGCTGGTACTTATACATTTTTTGCTACATGTGATGGCAATAATTGTAGAGCTCCTGTTAAAATGATAATACATCCTTTGCCTACTATTATTCAAGATACGCTTTCAAAGTGTGAAGATGCTCCTGGAAGTAACCAAGCGATATTTGATTTATGCTCAGTCAATGGTCCTGTAACAGGATATGCATCAGGTGTAACATTAGGTTATTATTATGATCCAGCGACATTGAGCCAAATACAAACTTGTTTTGATACTACAAGTAGTGTATTTAGATTTGCAAAAGTTACTACCAATGCCAATGGATGTCTTTCCGTAGATTCTGTATTATTAAAAGTAAATGCGTTACCTAACTTCCCTGGAGGCGGAACGGGCTTACCACAATTGTTTGGGAATGCATGTGCACCATCTTGTTTAGATGTAGCGAATTTAATATCGTTTGCAACGGTTCCATCAGGTTCAGATACCTTGTATTATGAAAATGCAACATGCACTGTATTGCATCCTAATCCGCATGCAGTATGTACAACGGATACGGTTTGGATTGTGTTAAAAAGTGGAACCATACCAGCTTGTACCGATACCGCAGTTGCTTATGTAGATATTACGCCAGCCTTAAATTTGATCGCAAATCAAACTGTATTTAATTATTCAACTTCTGGCACCGTGCCTTCAGTAGTGAATCCACTAAATGATGGTCAGTATCAAATGTTTTATCAAACATCCGATTGTAGCAAAGTTGCCAGTGTACAAGATTTGCCCAATGGAGTTAGCCTAGGCTCAACAATAGTGAACCAAGAAGTAAGTAGCAGCACCTTATCACATAATGGTCAACCCTATGTAAATAGAGTATATGAAATTATACCAAGTGTGCAAGACAGTGCAGAGATTTGCTTGCTTTATTTAGACGACGATATCAATATATACAATCAAGATGCACCGGGCTTTGGCTTTAATACTCCAATGACATCTGCTAACTTTACGATTACACAAACCCACAATGGAAATGTAGATTCACCGAATCATACGTTTACGGTCATCCCACCATCTGCAATCCAATCAAGCTACGATCCTACAACTACGGTTTGGACCTTGTGCTTTAAAGTAGACAGTTTCTCTTATTTTTATTTACATACCCAAAATATTTCGAATGCTGCTTTGGCAATAAACCTTTTACGATTTACGGGTAAACGAGTAGAGAACACCAGTGTTTTAAAATGGACAACATTAAGCGAACAAAACAATGCTTATTTTGAAATAGAACACAGCAAGGATGCTCGAAACTTCACAGTTGTATCAGACAAACTAAACTCAAAAGCCAACAACGGCAATAGTAACACTGCATTAGAATATAGCTTTACGGATATGATACCAAATGAAGGCCATAATTATTATCGTTTAAAACAAACGGATAGAGACGGCAAAACAAGCAAGGCAAAAAATGTAGTGGATGTGTATTTTGGCAATGAAACGATGGTTACGATGTATCCAAATCCTGCAAGTAGCGAATTAAATATTGATATCAATCTTGTAAAAGCTACCAACGCAAAAATGAAAATCATGGATGCGACAGGTCGTGTAGTGAAACAAATAGACATGAACTTAACTGCAGGCGGTAATCAAACGAAAGTTAGTTTAGCAGGTTTAACAGACGGCATGTACATGGTCACCATCACCAACGACAAAGGCTTAAATTATTCACAAACCATTCGGAAGAATTAAAAATTAAAAAAAGCAAATCAATAAAAAAAGTCGTTTCATTTGAAACGACTTTTTTGTTTATAAACGAACGTAATTCGTAATTAGTTAAATCATGTATGCTTACTTTTTCTCACCACCTTCATCACCACCTTCATCATCTTTTTTCAAATTCTCATCCCTGTTTTTCCCTTCTTTATCTTTTTTAGATACTTTTTTAGTAGGCGTTGTAGGGTTAGCTCTCTGCGATTTGCTAGCAAATTTTACTTGTAAATTTAAACTATATCCTCTCGTTTGGTTTTTGCGTAAAACTTGTTGATTGTAATACGGAAAATAATTATAAATAGTATTTGTTTGAAGCGTATTGAAAACATCGGTAACATTGGCTGTGAGCGTAACCATGTTTTTTAGGAACGATTTTTTTAAGGCTAAATCAATGTTCGAATAGGGTTTTACATAACCTTGTGCAATCACTGTTTTGGCATAATAGTTTCCTGTTAATTGAAAATTGAAACCATATTTCAATCGGGTGTTGGTTACTAATTTTCCAAAACCTCCAAAGCCTTTATTGTTTAACGAAGAATCAATATTATTGCCTTTAATGATGTTTCTAAATACGTTCACATTTAACGTAGCATCCCACCAAGAAAGGAAATTCATTTTGTTTGTTACCTCAACGCCATAGGTGATGCCACTGGCTAAGTTACGTTGTTGAGAGTAGGTTGTTCCATCATTGTTGTATCGTCTGAAACGTTGAATTAAATCGTTTGTATATTGATAATAAACACTACCCAATAAGGTATTTGTTTTGTTATACTGATTGGAGTAGGTTAATTCCATCGCATGAATGAATTCTGATTTCAAGGCTGGGTTTCCTACACTCGTATCTTGTGGATTGGAAACATCAATAAACGGAATTAATTGCCTGAAACCAGGGCGATTTACTCGTCGGGCATAATTGAAATTTAAGTCTTCGTGGCTTGATATTTTTTGGGTCACAAATAAGGTAGGGAAGAAGTTGAAATACCCATTAGAGGCCGATGTGTCGTATTGATAAATAGTACCTTCATATAAAAAATATTCTCCCCTTACACCCAATTGAACGCCCGTTTTGTTAAATTGATTTGCATAATTTAAATAGGCTCCATGCAATTGTTGGTTAAATACAAAATGATTTTTTAAAATTTTTTCTTCTATGGTGGGTTGCCCAGGAAGGGTTATGGTTGGCTGGTTTTCAGATTTAAATTTTATGAAATAAGATTTTTCTCCAAGTTCTATTTTAGCCGTTTTCCCAATTGGTTTAACATAATCTACTTGAAACGTAGCGTTCCAGTTTTGTCCTAAAACAGGGTTTTGCTGTTTATAATCTGATACAAAAACATCGTTGCTATCATAAGTACTATTAAGGTAATTACTTTCTCTTCGATAACGCATTTTGCTGAAATTAACTTCTACATTCAGTTCTTCTTTGGGCTTTTTAAAGTTGTGTTTGTATTGCACATTGGTGGTAGAACTTAAAGGATTACCTACATAATCATTTGCTCTAATTTGACGAGAAATTAAATCGGTATAATTTTTTTCGTTGCTGTTGGTTGTTTTGCTATCTCCCTTCATTTTAGCATTGAAAATATTTTCTGTTAAAGTGATTTTGTTGTTCTTATCAATTGAATATTCTGTTCCAAAATTCACAAAACCATTCAATGGTCTTCTGTCGTTATGATTGAAAGAGGAGTACGTTAAATTATTTTCATAATTATCCCGTGCAGCCGTTGTCTCTTCCCATGTTTTAGAAGTTCGGGCATTGCCATTAAAAAAGAAATTCCATTTTTTTACATTGGCATTCAAATTTAACCCTCCATTTATACGAAAGGGGGAGCCTGCACCTAAAGTAAGCATGCCATTAAACCCTGGTTTTCTATCTTTTTTAAGAACGATATTGATGATGCCACTCATGCCTTGGGCTTCATATTTTGAAGATGGATTGGTAATCACTTCGATATTTTCGATAGAGGATGCAGGAATGCTTGACAGGGCCGTTTGTGGGTCGCTGCCAAACATAGCCGACGGTTTTCCATCAATATAAAGTGTTACATTATCTTTTCCACGAAGGCTTAAATTGCCATCCATATCCACCGAAACCGAAGGCACATTTCTCAAGGCATCTACAGCCGTTCCGCCAGCAGTGGTTAAGTTTTTTTCTACATTAAACACTTTTTTATCAACCTCCAAGGTGATGTCATTTTTTTCGGCTGTAACCAAAACGTTGCTTAAGCTTTTACTATTTACCAACAATTCAATTGTTTTTAAATTGGTGCTAGCCGAATTGATGTTAATAGAACCAGCATTTTTTTTGCTGTATCCAATTGAACTAGCATCCACAAAATAATTATTGTAAGGGACGTTTTTAATTTCAAACGAACCATCTTCTTTTGTTTTTGCGCCAAAAATTTTAGAGGTATCGGTTTTTAATTTCAACACAACGCTTGCCAATTCTACTCCTTTTTTAGAGGTTGCGTCAATAACTTTTCCTTTAACAACCGATGTTTGAGCAATTGCGAATGTAGGCAAAGCAATAACCAACAAAATGTAAATATATTTTTTCATGCTACGCAAATTTACAGATACTAAAACGTTGCATAGCTTTATGATGTGTTAATAAACAATAAGTATTTTAAAATAGGGTATTGGCAGTTGTCAATATAGGTTTTGTCTTTATATTTATCCTTTAAGCTTCTTTTAGTCTGTAAAGCTTTGTGGTAAAATTAAAAAAATCCCAACCAAAAGGTCAGGATTTTAAATATCGTAATTCGTAATTATTATTTATTAATTACAGAAGCCATCATTTTGCCAATTTCAGCAGGGCTATCTACTACATGAATGCCACACTCACGCATGATTTTCATTTTTGCAGCAGCAGTATCATCTTCACCACCAACAATGGCTCCAGCATGACC
>CANHNT010000069.1 GCA_947461985.1 Bacteroidota bacterium
ATATCTAATACTTGATTAAACTCTTCCCCCACTTCTAATTTAAAAATTTCAGATGCTTTTTCTTTGGAAACGTAATCCGCTTGTTTAGTAAATGCTTGCTCTTCAATTATTTTTTTTAATTGTAACCCTTTTTCTTCTCTGTTATTATCGTTTAATTCAACATTGATTTCAATTTTCTCTTTCATTGAGTTTGATAATTGACCAGCATTGATTACTAACCAACCCAATGAACCCAATAAAAACAACACCAATGCAACTCCAATAATTGAGTAGATGTAGGTTGCTTTTCCCTTATTAACTTTTGTACTTTCTAATTGTTCCATGTATAGATTGCTCAAAATTAATAAAAAATAGTAGTTTTTCATATCATTCTTCTGAATTAGATGAATATTAACAGTATTTCTTTAAATGAGGTAAGTTGTGGGTTGTTAAAAAGCATTGTTTTTAAACACTGTTATCTTTATTTATTGCCTTTTATCATTTTTTCTAATCATACTGAGAAAAACGTTTTACTTTTGAGATTCAAAATATTTTTAAAAAATGAATTTAAAACATTTAATCGTAGCTGCATCCTTGAGTGCCATTACGTTTTCTGCTTGCAACGAAAAAAAAGCAGATTCTTCAGAAGCAAGTTCTTTACCTGCTGGTAAAAAATTTATTGACCCTTCTAACATCGACACTACAGTAAACCCAGCAGATGATTTTTATCAATATGCCAATGGTGCTTGGATGAAAACAACTGAAATTCCTGCATCAGAAACAAGATGGGGAAGTTTTAATTTATTAGAAGATTTTAATAAAAAAGCGTTGCAAGGTTTATTAGAAGATGCTGCATTGGTAACTGATGCAAAAAAAGGCACTCCAATTCAAATGGTTGGTGATATGTACAGAAGCGGAATGGATACGAATGCGATCAACAAAGCTGGCATCAGTGCCATTCAATCTGAACTAGATAAAATAAATGCCTTGACAGATGCGAATTCTTTAGTGAACGAAATTGCTCGTCAAACAACGATTAATGCAAATCCTTTATTTAGCTTTTATGTAGGGCCCGATGATAAAGAGGTGACTAAAAATATTGGAAATTTATTTCAAGGTGGTTTAGGATTACCTGATAGAGATTATTATTTAAAAGCAGATGCTAAAGAAGCAGATATTCGTACGAAATATGTTGCACACATTACTACGATGTTGAAATTGTCTGGCGAAACAGATGTAGATGCTGCAAAACATGCTGCAATCATTATGGGAATGGAAACTGCTATGGCAAAAGTAAGCATGGATAGAGTGACTATGAGAGACCCTTATAAATTATATAATAAATTTTCGTTAGCCGATTTTTCAAAGAAAACTACAGGAATTAATTGGGCTGATTTTTTATCTAAAATTAACGTAAAAGGACAAGATACCGTTTTAGTTGCTCAACCTGCTTTTTTTGAAGCATTGGCAAAAATGATACAAACAACGCCTATCGACAGTTGGAAAACCTATTTAAAATGGCATACAATTTCTGGTATGGCAGGATATTTAAGTAAAGATTTTGATCAAGAAAGTTTTAACTTCTTTGGCAAAATTATGAGAGGTCAACAGGAGCAAAAACCACGTTGGAAAAGAGTTTTAGCAGTTGTTGATGGTTCTGTTGGAGATCAATTAGGCAAAATGTATACCGATAAATATTTTACTGCAGAAGCTAAAAAAAGAATGCTGGAGTTGGTAGATAATTTACAAATTGCATTTGAAGCTCGTATTAAAACATTGGATTGGATGAGCGACAGTACTAAAGCAAAAGCCACTGATAAATTACACGCATTCATCAAAAAAATTGGTTATCCTGATAATTGGAGAAATTACACTGGTTTAGAAATTGGCACTGATTATGCAAAAAATATTTTAGCCTCTAATGTATTTGATTACAATTACATGATCAACAAATTGGGCAAACCTGTTGACAAAACAGAATGGGGAATGACACCTCCAACCGTAAATGCATACTACAATCCAGCATTTAACGAAATCGTATTTCCTGCAGGAATTTTACAATACCCTTTCTTCGAAAAAAATGCCGATGATGCTGTAATATACGGTGCTATTGGTGGCGTTATTGGGCATGAAATGACGCATGGTTTTGATGACCAAGGTTGCCAATATGCTGCTGATGGAAATTTGAAAAATTGGTGGAGTGCAGATGATAAAGCTCGTTTTGATGCAAAAACTAAAATGGTGGTTGAGCAATACAATGCATATACTATTTTAGATAATAAACACGTAAATGGTGCATTAACTTTAGGTGAAAATATTGCTGATTTAGGGGGTGTAACCATTGGTTATGATGCCTTTAAACGCACTAAACAAGGTCAATCAACTGACAAAATTGATGGCTTTACACCAGATCAACGATTCTTTTTAAGTTGGGCTCAAGTATGGCGTCAAAATATTCGTTCAGAAGAAGCAGAACAACGCTTAGTAACCGATTCACACAGTCCTGGTGAACATCGTTGCAATGGACCATTATCAAACTTTGCTCCTTTTTATGCTGCTTTTAATGTAAAAGAAGGAAACAAAATGTACAAACCAGAAGCACAACGTGCTAAAGTTTGGTAATCAATCAAAATAACATCAATAAGCCTCGATTTTTTCGAGGCTTTTTTTATTTTTTAAATTCAAAATATATACTTTTACTCAACAAAATTAAGAAGATGAATGATGTAAATACGATTATGCAAGCGCTTAAATCTATGAGCTCAGAACAAACAAAAAAAACGCATATTCATCATGGAGCTCCTGCCAATACAACCTTTGGTGTGAAAGTTGGAGATTTGAAAACAATTGTAAAACAGATTAAGAAAAATCACGAACTGGCCATCGCCCTATACGATACAGGAAACAGCGATGCCATGTATTTAGCTGGTTTAATTGGGGATGAGAAAAAGATGACTAAATCTGATTTGAATCGTTGGGCAAAAAATGCAACATGGAATATGCACAGTGAATATACGGTGCCTTTTGTAGCGTCTGAAAGTCCTTTTGGATGGCAAATTGGATTAGAATGGATAGATTCTAAAGTAGAAAAAATAGTAACATCTGGTTGGAATACATTGAGTTTACTCATGAGTTTTATCCCAGATGAACAATTGGATAAAAAGCAAATTGAAGTACTACTCAAACGCATTCAAAAAGAAATTCATGGCGAAGAAAACCGAATAAAATATACCATGAATGGGTTTGTGATTTCAGTGGGTACATATATTCCAAGTTTGCTAGAGCTAGCAAAAAAAACGGCTTTAGCAATAGGCAAAATAACTGTTGAAATGGGAGGTACTGCCTGTAAAACGCCTTTGGCTATTGATTATATTGAAAAAATAGAAAAAAAAGGCATGGTAGGAAAAAAGCGAAAAACAACAAGATGTTAGCGTAATAATATAACCAGCTTTATTTCATTCAACTAAATTCAACGACTATTAATCATTTCTTAACTCAATAGTTTGAACTTAAATGCTATTTAGCAAATTTAAAGCCTTACCTTCGCAAACTTTTAAAATAGGTTAAAAATACAAAATGAATATTCGTAACATCGCAATTATTGCCCACGTTGACCATGGTAAAACTACATTGGTTGATAAAATTTTACATCAAACAAACGTTTTCAGAGCCAATCAGGAATCTGGAGATTTAATAATGGACAGCAATGACTTAGAAAGAGAACGTGGAATCACTATTTTTTCTAAAAATGCTTCTGTTGTTTATAAAGATGTAAAAGTAAATGTAATTGATACTCCAGGGCATGCTGACTTTGGTGGAGAAGTTGAACGTGTATTAAAAATGGCTGATGGTGTTATTTTATTAGTTGATGCTTTTGAAGGACCCATGCCACAAACTCGTTTTGTATTGCAAAAAGCATTGGCTTTAAATTTAAAACCAATTGTAGTTATCAATAAAGTAGATAAAGAAAACTGTCGTCCTGATGAAGTTCATGATGCTGTATTTGATTTATTTTTTGCATTAGGTGCTTCTGAAGAGCAATTAGATTTCCCGACTTTTTATGGTTCTGGGAAAAATGGTTGGTTCAATCATGAAAATTCTCAGTGCGATGATATTACTCCATTGTTAGATGGAATTATAAAATATGTACCTGCTCCAAAAGTATCAGAAGGTTATTTACAAATGCAAATTACCTCTTTAGATTATTCTTCGTTTTTAGGTCGTATTGCTGTAGGACGTGTTGCTAGAGGTACAATTAAAGAAGGACAACAAATTGCCTTAATTTCTGAAGATGGTAGCAACCGTAAATTAAAAATTAAAGAATTATATATTTTTGAATCGTTAGGTAAGAAAAAAGTAACTGAAGTAGTTGCAGGAGATATTTGTGCAGTAGTTGGTATTGAAGATTTTAATATTGGTGATACCATTGCTGATGCCGAAAATCCTGAAGCGTTGCCATTTATTAAAGTAGATGAACCTACGATGAACATGACTTTCAGTATCAACAACTCCCCTTTCTTTGGTAAAGATGGTAAATTTGTTACATCACGTCATTTGCGTGATCGTTTAATTAAAGAAACAGAAAAGAATTTAGCACTTCGTGTAGAAGATACAGACAGTGGAGATACTTTCTTAGTTTTCGGTCGTGGTATTTTACATTTAGGTATTTTGATTGAAACAATGCGTCGTGAAGGTTACGAGTTAACGGTTGGTCAACCACAAGTAATTACTAAAAAAATAGATGGTAAAACATGTGAGCCTTATGAGATTTTAGTAATTGATGTTCCTGAAGAATTTGCAAGTAAAGCAATTGATTTAGTAACCCGTAGAAAAGGTGAATTACAAGTGATGGAAACGAAAGGTGCAATGCAACACATTGAATTTGAAATTCCTTCAAGAGGTTTAATTGGCTTACGTACTCAAATGTTAACTGGTACTGCAGGTGAGGCGGTTATGGCTCATAGCTTCAGTGAATATAAACCATGGAAAGGTCCAATACCTGGACGAAATAATGGCGTATTAATTTCTAAATTTGCTGGTGTAACAACGGGTTATTCTATCGATAAATTACAAGACAGAGGAACATTCTTTGTAGATCCTACTGAAGAAGTTTATGCAGGTCAAATTGTTGCAGAACATATTAAACCAGGCGATTTGTTGATTAACGCAGTTGAGGCAAAAAAACTAACCAATCACCGTGCTTCAGGAACAGATGATGCAACTCGAATGGCTCCTAAAAAATTATTAACACTTGAAGAGTGTATGGAGTATATTGAATTTGATGAGTGTATTGAAGTGACTCCAAACTTTATTCGTATGCGTAAAATTATATTAGATGAAGTTTTACGTAAAAATTCAAATAAACAAAATTCTATGGCTGCTGTTTCAGAATAGTTAATTTTATATTAATTACAAAATCCCTTTTCAATTGAAAAGGGATTTTTTTATATTTACGTATGCAATCTATAAAAAATATCTTACTTAAAGGTTCTGAAAACCGGGACATGTTACTCGATATTTTTTTTAATAACAATGCTATCCTAAAACCTATCGTTATTTATATTCATGGATTTAATGGATTTAAAGATTGGGGAAATTTCGATTTAATTGCCCAACAATTTGCAGCAAGTGGTTTTGTTTTTATTAAAATGAATTTATCGCATAATGGAACCACTCCTGATTTTCCCGAAGCGTTTGCCGATTTAGAAGCTTATGGGAATAATAATTATACCAAAGAGTTATTCGATGTTGAACAAATTATTCAGTGGGTTGTAGATGAAAAAAACGAGTACAAAAATCAATTCGATGTCAACCAAATTTCATTAATTGGCCACAGCAGAGGTGGCGGCATTGCGATATTAAAAACGAGTGAAGATGAACGTATAAAAAGTCTTGTTACTTGGGCTTCGGTATATGAATGTAAAAGTCCATGGAATCATTGGTCAAATGAAAAAATGAAAGAATGGCAAGAAACAGGCGTTCAACATATTGCCAATAAAAGAACAAATCAACGACTGCCATTATATTTTCAATTGTATGAAAACCACAGAGACAATCAGGAACGCTTAGATATTGAAAAAAACATTCGAAAAATAAACATTCCAATTTTAATTTGTCATGGCACAAAAGATGAGGCTGTACCTTTTCATGCAGCCCAAAAACTCAAAGAGTGGCAACCAAAAGCACAATTATTTTTAGTAGAAAGTGACCACGTTTTTGGAAGAAAACACCCTTGGATTGAAACTAGTTTGCCACCAGTAATGCAAGCAGTAGTCAATGAAACTATTTCATTTTTGAACAAATACGTAACCATTATAAAACCAAAACCTTAAAAAAAAATAACATGCATATTACAGCAGGCCAACATCTAAAAAGTACTCCTTTATTAGCAGATACCATTTTTGAAAATACCACTTTACTCATTTGTGAGGTCAATGAAAATGGAGCTTGGGGAATTATCACAAACAAACCTTTTCCAAGAAAATTAAATGAATTAGTAGAATTTCAGCATTGTTTGCCTTTTCCATTATATGAAGGGGGCCCTGTTGAACAAGAAAAACTATTTTTTATTCATCAACGACCCGACTTAATCGAAGGAGGGAAACACATTGCTAATCAATTTTATTGGGGTGGCGATTTTAAACAAGCGCTTAATCATATAAACACTCAAACCATTCAAGTAGATCAGCTACAATTATTCGTAGGTTATTGCGGTTGGGATAAAAATCAACTACAATTAGAAATAGAAGAAGGCAGTTGGGAATTGATGTCTAGGAAATAATTTATTTTATTAAATCAATTGGTTTACAAATACTTATAATTCTTTTTTCTACGTAAGCTCATTACATACCCGATTTTTAATTTTGAAGGAAGATAAACTTATTCACAAAGTTTGTTTATGGTATCCCCTTCAATTAATTTCGATATGAATTCTCTTGTGCAGTTTAAAAATAATATAGTACCCAATCCGAAAGCAGTTGTGTTATTTATTGACATGAATAGTTTTTTTGCGAGTTGTGAGCAACAGGAAAATCCGTTACTTCGTGGCAAGCCCATTGGCGTATGTGGCAATCATTCTAATGGAGTTATTATTGCGCCTTCTATTGAAGCAAAATTACATGGTGTAAAAACAGGCATGCGCATGCCAGAGGCAAGAATGTTGTGCCCTAATATTATTAGCGTAGAGCCCAAATCAGCCATTTACAGAAAATTTCATATTGGTATTATGAATGTTTTACGCAGTTATTCAGAAGATGTAATACCCAAAAGCATTGATGAAGCAGTGGTGAATTTAACATCCTATAAATTAGTATATCCTGATATGGATAAATTAGCCAATCAAATAAAAAAAGACATTAAAGAAAAAGTGGGCGACTGGTTGCAATGCTCCATTGGCATTGCACCGAATACGTTTTTGGCAAAATTAGCAACTGATCTACAAAAACCGAATGGTTTAGTGCACATTAATGCACAAAATATAGATGATGTATTACGCAAACTCGAGCTAACCGATTTACCAGGTATTGCAGAGCGCTCAGCTTCTAAATTAAGACAAGCAGGCATAAAAACACCTTATGAAATGAGACATACATCGCCACAAGTATTAAAAAAAATTATGGGTGGTGTAGTTGGTTATTATTGGCATTATAGACTCAATTTTGCAGAAGTTGATTTTTACAGCAATGGCTATAAATCAATGTCGGCAGTTAGAACTTTATCACAACAGCAACGAAATAATCCGAAAGAATTGCAAGATATTTTTTTATCACTCTGCATGAAATTAGAGACCAGAATGGTAAAACATCATTTCTTTTGTAAAACGATTGGATTTACCTGTAGCTATCAAAATTATGCTGGCTGGGATACGCACATTAATATGACAAGGCCTTTGCAAGATGGAACAGATATTTATAAATTTCTTTCAAAAAAAATAATTGATGCTGAAAAGGAACGCAATTTTAGACTATTTACACCCGAATTAAGAACCATTGGTGTGCTTGTTAATCATTTTGTTACAGATAAAAACATACAATACGAATTGTTTGATAACAACATTAAACGTGATTTCCTTCGTAAAACAGTTTATGATATTAAAGATAAATTTGGTAGTGCAAAAATTATTAAAGCAGTTGAAATGCGTGAAAAAGAAATTGTCAGAGATGTTATTGGATTTGGTTCAGTAAAGGATATGTATAATTAGTTTTAACAAATTAAAAGGCAATCTTTATAACCTATTTATTTTAAGAATAAATGTATTTAAAAAATAACGATACTTTTACTAAATGAACGAGAAAAAAATTTATCATTTATCCTATGTTAGCACAGGATGTGACTGTTTAAAATATGAAGATATAAAATCTATTCTAGAAAGTTCTAATAAAAATAATGCAGAAATCGAAATTACAGGCATACTAGTATACTGTAACAAACATTTTTTCCAAATTATTGAAGGTGAAAAACAAGATGTATTGGAGCTATATGAAAAAATAGCAATCGATAGACGACATGATAACATTATTAAAATTCAAGAAGCAGAACGTGACATTCGGCAATTTAACAATTGGAGTATGGCTTTTAAAAGCTATAACAAAGAGTTATCTACTTTAGATGATTTTAATTTAGAGCAATTTTATTCTTACATCAATGACCAAATAAAAATATCTCAAAATGATGTATCACTCAAAGTTTTAGCTGATTTTTTTGATTTGAATGGCTAAATATTAAAAGCAAAATGGTACATTTGTTTGAAATAATGCATACGCTTGAATCCGCTC